>JALFHA010000108.1 GCA_022776785.1 Clostridiales bacterium
ACGCGCACCAGCGCGGCGCGGCCGTGCAGCAGCTGCTGGGGGACATCCCCAATCAGGGCAAGCGCTCGCAGCACGAGGCGCTGATTGACAAGCTGCGCAGGGCGGAGGAGGAGGGCGCCGCGGTCTATGTGCTCCCCGGCAACCACGACATCGGCGAGGTGAGCGCCGCGGAATTCGCCGCGCTGTATGCGGATTTCGGATACGGGGAGGCCCTCAGCCGGGACGGGGAGTCGCTGAGCTACAGCGTCCTGCTCGGCGACATACTCCTGCTGCTGCTGGATACAAACGGCTACAGCGGTCACAGGGACACCGCCTTCCTGACGGACGGCACGCTCGGGTGGATGGAAGGCCCGCTCTCCCGCGCGCGGGACCTGGGCTGGCAGGTGCTCTGCGCGGGGCACTACCCGCTTCTGACCTCCAACAGCACGCCCTTTTCCGGCAAAGAGAAGGCCGTGAGCCTGCTCGAATCTTACGGCGCGCCGCTGTATCTGTGCGGCCATCTGCACAAGCGGTGTGTCACCCTCGGGGAGAGCCTGACGGAGCTGGTCGTCGATCAGGCCATCGCCTATCCCTGCTGCTATGCCCTCGTCGATGCGCGGGACGGCGGCTATCGCTATGAGCCGCAGCCCGTCGCCGTGAGCGAATGGGCTGGCGAGCATGGCGAAGCCGACCCGAACCTTCTCAGCTTTGACGCCTACCAGACCCAGCTGGAGCAGGCCCGGTGCGCATACGTCGTGGCGAAGCTCAGGGGCGAGCAGGAGATTTCCGAGCAGGCGCAGCGGCAGGCGGAGGATTTCTTCTTCAAGCTGTCGGACTATCGCGCTCACGGCACGCTGAGCCGCTATGCCGACATGCTCCGGGAGCACCCCGGCTGCGACATCCTGATTCAGCTCGGCGCGGGAACCATCTACAGCCGGTGGATCCCGTCCGTCCTTGCGGACGCCGTGCCGTACACCACGGGCTTTGTCCTGCGGGAGGGGAACATCGTGACGCTTGACGCCTCGCAGGCGCAGCCGTAGGCGCGCGGCGGCGGATTTGTATCGCGGTGCAAATTTCCCCTATGAAAATCCGCCGCAATGCGCTACAATAGAGCGGAACGCTTGCAGGCGCGCCCCATGGAGGCGGACGCGCCGTTCCAAATCACTCTACGTCAGGATGTGGACCATGTTTTCTCAAGCAGACGGGCAGGCCCGTCCGATCATCGTGTTCGATCTGGAATGGAACCAGAGCAGCTACACGCCTAACCACAGAATCCCCCATGAGATCATCGAAATCGGCGCGTGCCGCGTGCTGCCCGATTTTTCCGTGGCGGACACGTTCAGCGCAATCATCCGCCCGCGCGTCTACCGGCGGCTGGACAAGCACATCCGCACGGTGACGGGCATCACCGAGGCGGAGCTTTCGCAGGGCCGCCCGTTTGCGGAGGTCTTTGCTCAGTTCGCCGCATGGTGCGGCGAGGGCGCGCAGCTCGCCACATGGGGCCGGGACGACTACCCCGTACTCAAGCGCAACGCCGCGTTTTTCGGCGTGCCCATGCCCTTCTCGCCGCCGCTGGACATGCAGCTCGTCTTCGGGCACGCGTGTCTGGGCTCCGCGCACCAGCAGATGAACCTGCACGCCGCGCTGGAGGCCATGCACATCGAGCCGGATGTGCCCGCGCACCGCGCCGTGTACGACGCCGAGTGCACCGCGCTGCTGCTGCCCGCCATTGACGAGGCCGTGCGCGGCATGGACGACGGGAGGCGCAGCCAGCTCCTTGACATCCTCGCCCGGGAAAGACGCATCGCGGATTCGACGCTGCGCTCCGTGCCCACGCGCTACATCTACCAGACGGAGGCGCTGGCCGACCGGTCGCTGATGGCGCTCGCCTGTCCGTCGTGCGGCGGCGCGACGCGCTTTGACACGCCGTGGTACGACAGCGGGCGGGACAAATACCTCGCGCTGGCCATCTGCCCCGTGCACGGCATGGCGCTGGGCCAGATGCACTTCAAGCGCTCAAGCGCCACGGGCGTGCTGACGATGCACCAGCGCGCGATGACCGCCACGCCGGAGGAGATTGAAAAAACGCGCGAGGGCTACCGGCTCTACCAGCTCACCCCGGTCAAGAAGCGTCACCACCGCCTGAGCATGGAGGGTGCGCAGACGCCCGGTCCGCGCCCGTCCGTTTCCAGCCAGCCCAAGCCCTGACTCCGGCTTCCCCTTACGCTCTCGAAAAGAAAGGAATCGGATTTCGCATGAATTTCCTGCCTGAGGCGCAGGCGATGGACGCCGCCATGCGCGCCTTTTTTGAGGATCTGCACCAGTATCCCGAGCCCTCCCACCATGAGGTGCGCACCAATGCCAAGCTGCGCGAGGCGCTGAGCCTGCCCGGCATCGAGCTGCTCTGCCCGAAGGACAACATCACCATCGCCGTCGTGCGCGGCGCAAGGCCCGGCAGAACCGTCGGCCTGCGCTTTGACACCGACGCGCTGCAAATGCAGGAGCTGACCGGCCTGCCCTATCAGTCCCGCGTGGAGGGCATGATGCACGGCTGCGGCCACGACGCGCACACGACGGCGGGCGTGTTCGCCGCGCGCCTGCTCTCCGCGCACAGGGACGCGCTCTGCGGCACGGTCAAGATCATCTTCCAGCCCGCCGAGGAGGGCGAGCACGGCGCCAAGGAGGTCATCGCCACGGGGCTCGTCAGCGACGTGGACGCCTTCTACGCCCTGCACGTCTGGAGCCCGTATCCCACGGGCACGCTGCACGCCTCCGCCGGGGGCGTGTGCGCCGCGCCGGTCATGTTCAAGGTGACGCTGCACGGACGCGGCGGCCACGGCGCCGTGCCCGAGGCCTGCATCGATCCCATCGCGGCGGGCGCGGCCGTGGTGCAGTCCCTCCAGCATATCGTCTCGCGGTTTGTCTCGCCCATGCAGAGCGTCGTGGTGACGGTCGGCTCCTTCCACGCCGGCACGCGCTGCAACATCATCGCGCAGGACGCCGTGCTCGAGGGCACGCTGCGCTGCTTTGACGACGGCGTGTACCATACGCTGCTTGATTCCTTCCGGCGTGTCGTCACCGACGTCGCCCACGCGCACGGCTGCACCGCGGACATTGAATTCAACGAGGTCTGCGGCGTGATGGTCAACGACGCTCGCCTTGCGCAGCTCGCGTGCGAGGCCGCCGGCGAGCTCGTGCCGCCCGAGCGCATCCAGCCGCAGGAGCCCAGTATGCTCGGCGACGACTTCGCCGATTACCGCGCCATCGCGCCGTGCTGCTATGTTCAGGTCGGCATGAATGCCCCGGAAAAGGGCTGCACCGCCGCGCACCACCACGGCCTCTTCCGCGTGGATGAGGATGTGCTGCCGCTGTGCGCCGCATGGCTGGCGGGCTGCGCCTTCCTCGCCGCCGCGCCCTGAGCGCAGGACGCGCGTTTATCCACAAGCTCTCCATGATTGTGGATAAAGCAGCCGGTTCTGCGCCTTCGGGCACCTGCCCACAGGCTGGAGCCAACCTGACTTTCCGCTTTTTCACGAAATCTTAACAGGAATTCAGTCTGCGGGGAAGAAATACACTATAGTGTATGTGGCGTCTTTGCGCCATGTAATCCATGCCATGAGGGGTTGCCTGACCATGAAAGCCTATATCAAGAAAACGCTGCGCGCCGACAGGCTCCGCGAGTTTGTCCAGCGCCGCCGCATCAATACCATCGGCGTGTTTTTGCTCACGCTGTTCAGCCTCGTGCTGACGATCCTGGGCGCGCTGCTTTCCTTCCCGCGCACCTACATCCTCGCCTTTGTCACTGTGATGCTGACGCTGCTCTCCGCCGTGCAGATTTTCAAGCTGCGCAGCGGCTTCCGCACCATCCGCGACTTCCGGGGCTACCGCCGCCGCAGGAAGCACGTCGGCAGCGAGCAGACGGAGTGAATCGCAATTTGTCCACAGAGGGCCTCCCCGACCAGCATGAAACGGAGGCAATGAGCATCATGATGTCTTTGTTCAATGAGGAGGCCATTCAAAGAGCATACGGCAAGGAGAAATATGATGAGGGCTTGGCCGCAGGCAGAGCTGCTGGCACGGCAGTCGGCAAGGACGATCAGGCAAAGAAAACGGCCCTGAATCTGCACAGGGCGGGCATGTCCGAGGGCATGATCGCTCAGATGATCGGCTATCCCTCCGATACTGTCAGAAAATGGCTTGCGCAGGCTGGGGGCTGCGCGTAAACGTCCCCGGCACAACAGCCGCCTGTCTCCCGTTTCCGCCGCGCACAGAGCGCACAGCAGGAAACCGACGGAGGCAGGCGGCTGAGCTTTTTTATTTTCTGGCCTTCACAGCGCCTTGGGCAGATCCCACCGGAACACGGTCGCCAGCAGGCGCAGCACCACTGTCACCGCCCAGCCCGCGCTGTATGCCCACACGGTGGACATCCCGTGCTCCGCCATCAGCGCGTAGCACAGCGCCCCGGCAATCGCCGCAACGGCGTAGACGCGCTTTTTGAGCACGAACGGAATCTCCTTGATGAGGACGTCGCGCAGCATTCCGCCGCCGACCGCCGTGATCATGCCCAGAAACGTGACCAGAAACGTGTTGCCGCCGAAGCCCGCCTCCACGCCGATGCGCGCGCCGGAGACGGCGAACACCCCCAGCCCGATCGCGTCAAAGACGTTGTTGACCTGCTCCACCAGCTTTTCCCGCGCCAGATACCGCTCCTTGTAGATGCGCGCCAGCACAAAGACCGTCAGCGCGCACACGCAGGCGAGCGCCACATAGTTCGAGCTGGAAAACATGCGCGGCGGGAAGTGCCCGATAAACACGTCCCGCATCGTGCCGCCGCCCAGCGCCGTAACCACCGCCAGCACCATCACGCCGAAGATGTCCGTGCCCGAATCGATGGCGATCATCGCACCGGAGACGGCAAACGCCGCCGTGCCGATCCACTCGCCGATCTGAAAAAAGAAATTAAGGTCGATCATCTCACTCCAGCTCCCCCTGATCCCCGCGCGCATAGGCCGCCGTCAGCACCTGCGAAAGCGCATAGTGCGTCTCCCGCTTTCGCCCGGGCAGGCGCGCGCTGAAGCCCATACCATCCTCGTCAATGGCCGTCACCAGCAGATTGCGCCGGGTCATCGCGCCCGTCTCATCCAGCAGCACCGCCTGAATTCTGCGCCCGCGCTCGAGCGAATACGTCAAAAACCGCTCAACCATCAGCCGCCGCTCCCCTCGTCCGGGTCGGCGGCTTTCTCCGCGCCCTCCTGCGCCGCGCCGCCCACGCGGTAGATCGTCACGTCCTGATTCTCAAAGACCGTCTCATACAGCGCATCAAGCGCCTGCGTGTCCACGTCAAACTCGCTGCGCTCATAGTCGCTGACAAAGATGTAATCTACGCCGTAGCGCTCCAGCACATCGGCGCTGCCTTCCGGATTCTCGAGGAAGCGGCGGCAGTCCTCCGCCTGCTCCCCGTAGGTCAGGCCGTGGAAGAATACATACAGGTCGCTGCCGCAGATGATCTGCCGCCCCGCCAGCGAGCAGACGGGGTTGATGTGCTGCTGCCCGGTCAGGAACACCGCGTCCCTGTCCGTGTTCTCCTCAATCCATGCCCCCGCCTCGACGGCGCTGCGGCTGAAGAGCTGATAGCCCGAGACCGTCTCCCGCGCGATGGACAGCGCGCCGGAGAGCGTGCTCGCCGCGATGAACAGCGCGCACAGCAGCGCGCGGCCGCGAAGCCCCGCCAGCCGCTGCATGAGGATGGAGCCGTAGTCCGCCGCGAGAATCGCGCCGAACATGTACCAGATGTAGAACAGCTTGTTGTTGTCGTATTCGTTGCGCTGGAAGAGCACCGTCTCCGCGACGGCGAAGATGGCCGCCATGCCCAGCACGATATCCAGATGGCCGCGCCGCCGCGCGTTCAGGCACGCGCAGACGATGAGGATGAACGGCAGACCGACGTTCTTCACCCAGAACCAGAAATAGCCGTCGATGAGCCCGCGCCCGCCGCTGTTGTTGACCCAGTTGAACTGGAAGCGCAGCACGCCGCCCTCCACCGTCTGGCGCACGGCGTTGCCCAGCACCTGCGGCAGCGCCAGCACCAGCACAATGCCCAGATACACGCCCGCACGCGCGAGCACGCCCCGGCGCTGACCGGGGCTGAGCATCAGCCGCCCGAGCAGATAGCCGCCGGAAAACAGCCCCAGCGCCAGGAACGTGTGCGTATGCACCAGCGGCAGCGCGCTTGCCCACAGGGCGAGCATCACCGTCTGGCGCATGGAGCGCTCCCGCTCTGAGCTGATGAGCAGGTAGAGTGCGGGCAGCACCATCGCCCAGCCGCCCAGCAGCGCGCGCTGCGGAATCAGCAGGTCGGCAATGACGTTGGAAAAGCGCAGGTTCAGGTCGGGCTGATTGGCCGGGGTCTTGTAGTAGCCCGTGAAGATCTCCTTCACCCGGGCGAAATTGTCCCTGAAGGCCATGTCAAAGTCGTACAGGAAGCCCAAACCGCCGTTGAGGAAGAACAGCAGCGCCGCCACGGCGACGGCCTTGTGCCGCCCGCCGAGGATCTGCTGCGCCAGCAGCATATAGCCCGCGTAGGTCAGCGCCATGAGCAGCGTGCCCGGCACGACCAGCGCCAGATTGAGCGGCAGCCCCAGCAGCAGCATCGACGTGCTCAGCGAGTCCGCCAGATAGGGGTAGGACAGCGGCGTATCGGCCAGCAGGCTGTAGCCCGGCGGGAACGCCGCGTCCTTCATCGAGGTGATGAACGCCAGGTGCATACACAGGTCGCCGTAGGTGGACTGTCCGCACCAATAGGAGCCGTCCGCCGCGGGCATGAGCATGTGCGTGTATTGCAGATACGCCGACAGCGCCGTCAGCGGCAGGCCGACGAGCGCCATCACCGCGAGCTGACGGTGATCCTGCGGGGTCATTTTTCTGGGGGACTGCCTGTCGCGCAGCGCATGGCAGGCGACGAGCGCCGCAGCCAGCAGCACGAGCGCCGCAGCATGTGCCGCCAGAGAAAAGCGCAAAAAATATGCACACAGTGCGGGCAGCTGCATCATCAGCAGCACGCCCAGCGCCGTGCCGAGCCATGCGCGCACCAGCGGGCTCTTGTGCGGCAGCAGCAGCCGCACCATCGCGACGCCGCTTGCCATGTACAGAAGAAGATACCGGATAGCCGCCATGCGCGAGCCTCACTTTGCCTGTTGATCGTTGCTGAGCACCTGAAACGCCGCCTGCCGCCTGCGCCTGCGGGACGGGGCCTCCGTGCCCGCGCGGGATGCGCGCGCCTCCTTCACGGGGCGCAGGTCGGGGTCGTCCGCGTCGTCCCACACGGGCGCGTCGCTGCGCGCGCTCAGGTCGTCGTCCTCCTGCTCGCCGCTTTGGCGCAGGGCGTCCGCCGCGTCCGCGCTGACCGCCGCCAGATCGCGCAGCGCCTGCCGCCTGCGGCTGGAGGCATCCGCCTCGCCGCGAATCTGCCGCGCCGCCGCCTCCGTGCAGATGGCCTGTCCGGTCAGCGACAGATAGCGCGCCTGCCCGGCCGTCAGCAGCAGCGCGTCCAGCAGCACGGCCAGCAGCACCCCGGCGGGCACGGCAAACAGGGAGCGAATCCCCAGCAGCACGGAGAGCGCCGCCAGCACAACCGTCACTGCGACGGCGGCGATGCGGAAGATCATCCGCTGCCTGCGGGCGCTCTCGCGCAGCGCGCGGGCCGTTCTGTTCGTCAGGCGAATCACATCTTTGTTGGACATAGGCATAGACCTCCATCGAGTTTATGCGCGAAGCGAAGAAGGGGTCAAGGGGCGAAGTCCCTTGCGGGGTTTGGGGCGGCGCCCCAAGCGGGTTTGGGCAGCAGCCCAACGTTCCCCATTTCTATAAAATCAAGTAGTTTCAGAGCAGGATGCGAAGCATCCTACGATTGAAACGGGGATTACTCTGTAAACCGGCATGATGCCGGTTGCATTTCCGACCGAGTTATGCAAGTCTCATTGCTTTGAGGCCGAGTCCGGTGCTTTGCAGAAGGACTTTTATAGTAAAGCAGTTTTAATGTAAAGCAACAAAAAACCAATTCAGCGCAGACTCACCGTCAGGTATCGCTTCGCTCCCTGACTGCTTTGCCAGAATGGCTCCGCCATATGGGATACGTTGGGCTGCCGCCCAAACCTGCCCGAGGGACTTCGTCCCTCGGACTCCCTTCATCGCTTCGCGGCGCGTTTCAGCCCCCGCTGCGAAGGATAGACAGGATAATCCCGCTATCGAACATCGGCGCCAGTCTCGAGCCGTCAATCAGCGTTTGCAGCTGCTCAATCGGCGCAACGGCCAGCACGATGGGCACCAGCGCAAAGAAGATGAACACCAGCAGCGCGCCGCGCACCAGACCGAACAGGCCGCCCGCCAGCGCGTCCAGATGGCGCAGCACGGGCAGCTCAAAGACGTAGCAGATCATGTGAATCAGCAGCGTCAGCACGATATAGGCAAGCAGGAAGCAGATGAGAAAGCTGAGAATCGACAGCGTGACGCTGACAATCGTGTTGCTCAACAGGCTGGAGAGCGTCATGCCCGCGGGCGCGCCGGAGAGCGCATTGACAAATGCCGTCTCAAACGCGGCGGGCAGCTTCGCCTGCGCGAGCACCTGCGCAAGCAGGCTCTCCGTCGCCTGCGAGACGGTGAGCAGCGAGAGCTCCAGATCGCCGATGCGGCTGCCCGCGTCGGTGTAGTACAGCAGGGTATTCACCAGCGTCTGGTTGCCCTGGAGCCACGCGGCGAGCTGGCCGCAGGTGGCAAACGCCAGCGCCACGGAGCCGATGAGCGCCGCGACGCTGAGCACGCCGCTGACAAACCCGCGGTACAGCCCGTAGAGCGTGCTGACCGCGATGACGGCGATGATGGCGATATCGATGATGTTCATGGTATATCCTTTCCTTGAAAGCTGGCCCGGGAAGATGGCCCGGGGGACGGCCCCGGACGCCGCGGAGCCTGCCGTCACACGGGCAGCTCGACGACGTAGATATCCGACCCGGAGGCGACCACGGCGCGGTTATCGCTGATGAGGCCGAGCACGGCCGTCACATTGACGGGCATGGAATAGGCGGTAAACGCCGTCTCGCCGTAGCGGCAGACGTACACGGCGCTTTGCGAGAAGCCGTAGACCGAGCGCGTGCCCAGCGCCGCATAGAGGCACTCGCCGGGCAGATGCAGCACGCGGTCCACGCTGCCGTACATCAGGCGCACGCTGGTGATGCTGGTGCCCTCGCTGCGCTCCTGCGCGGGGACGAGGAGCTGGTAGGTCGTCTGCCCGACCTTCCGCACGTCCTGCATGGTGTAGCCATAGATCAGCGTCGCCGTGCCCTGCTCGAGGATGCGATAGTTGTAGCGCGTGATCTGGCGCGTGTCCACGACGTTGAGCACGCCGTCCACCGCGTAGACCATGTAGGCGATGTGCTCGCCCAGCGAGCTCTTGCCCGTGGAGAGCTTGCCCGGCTGGAACGTCTGCAATTCCGTGGAGATGACCGTGCCCGTCGTGTTCAGGCCGAGCATCCACATCAGCTCCGTCTCCTGCGCGCTCGAGCTCGTCACGGACTTGAAGAAGCCCACGTCCAGCAGCGTCTGCCCGGTGACGGTGATGTTGTCCACGATCTGGCCGCTGCTGTCGATGACCGTCACCACGCCGTTGTCCTGCTCGCCGACGAACACGGCCACGTAGTTTTCGCCCGCGCTGGCAAACTGGATGGTGTCGCTCATCTTGTTGTTGTAGACGAGGCGGCCGCGGTTGTTGATGATGTACAGGTCGTTGCCCGACCAGGCGACGATGCGGCTGTCGGTCGCGTCGTAGTCGGCGTTCGTGCCGATCTGGTAGCTCCACTCGTTGCCGCCCGTCGCGGCGACGCAGTGCAGCGTCGTGCCATCGTAGAAGATGACGCTCGAGCCGAAGGGCGTGACGTTCTGGCTGAGCGTCGCGCCGATGCGCGTCACCCGCCCGATGTCCTCGCGCCCGCCGCTCTGCAGGGCATAGGCCACCACGACGGCCAGCATCGCCGCCAGCAGCACGAGCGCCAGCAGCGCCCGCAGCCGGGCGGGCAGCCCCTTCTTCGCCTTTTTGGGCGCGCTCATGCCGTAGCCCCGGTAGGTGCTGTTCGCCCCGGTAATCACCCGGCCCCGTTTCTTGTTGCGATCCATGGAAGCATCCTTTCCGCCGACTTTTGGGGAAAAACGGCCCCAAAAACTCACTTCTCCACTTTTGGAGTATTCACAGTGCGCGGCCCAAAATAAATCAAGCTGTGTCAAGACTTTTGGGCCCGAGGCCGGCTGCGCCTTTTGGGGTTTTCCCCGTGTTTTGAGATTTTTGTCCACAGGCTTTTCCACAGATTGTGGATAACTGTGGATAATTTGTGGACGTCTGTGGGCAACCCTTGGGAAAACGCGATTTTTTTCAGGCTTTGCAAGGAAAATCGCGCCTTTTCCCAAAAGTCGCGCGCCTATGCGCCGCCGGTGAGCAGCCGCCCGTTTTCCACATGGAACACAGCGCCCTGCCGCGCCCCCGCCAGATCGCTCATGTCCGTGCAGGTCACGAAGGTCTGCACGCGGTCGATGCGCTCCAAAAGCTGGCGGCGCCGCCCGGGATCGAGCTCGCTCATCACGTCGTCGAGCATGAGGATGGGCGCCTCGCCGCGCTCCCGCCAGGCCAGCTCGAGCTGCGCCAGCTTCAGGGAGAGCACCGCGCTGCGCTGCTGCCCCTGCGAGCCGAAGGTTCGCGCCTCGCGACCGTTGACGGTCACCAGAATGTCGTCCCTGTGGACGCCGACGCTGGTGCTCATGCGGCGGATGTCCTCGGTGCGCGCGGCAAACAGGCGCTCCATCAGCCTGTCCCGCGGGCTTTCGCCGTCCGCCTGCGAGATGTAGCGCAGGGCGAGCGTCTCCTGCCCGCCGGTCAGGGAGGCGTGCGCACCCGCGGCGTATTCGCTCAGGCGCTGCACGGCCTCGCGGCGGTTTTCGCAGATGATCGCGCCGCACTCAGCGAGCTGCTCGTCCCAGAGCTCCAGCGAGGAGGCGAGGGACGGCTTTTTCGCGATCTCGCGCAGCAGCGCGTTGCGCTGGTTGAGCGTGCGCGCGGCCCTTTGCAGCGCGTAAAAATACGCCGGGCGAAGCTGGGAGAGCTGCATGTCGATAAAGCGCCGCCGCTCCGCCGGGCCGCCCTTGATGATTTGCAGATCCTCCGGGGAGAAGAGCACGCCGCAAACGTGCCCGAACAGCTCCCCGATGCGCTCGGCCTGCCTGGCGCCGATGCGCACGGTCTTTTTCTTCTTGCCCGCGCGGGCGAGCAGCAGCGTCACCTCATGGGTGCCGTCGCGCTGGACGGTCTGCGCCGTCACGCGCGCGGCGGCCTCTCCCCAGCGGATGAGCTCCTCGTCGCGCGGGGTTCTGTGGCTGCGGCCCGTGCAGCACAGGTGCAGGGCCTCAAGCAGGTTGGTCTTGCCCTGCGCGTTCGGGCCGACGAAGACGTTCACGCCCTCGCACGGCGTGAGCCGCACCTGCTCGTAATTGCGGAAGCCCCTGACCTCCAGCGAACGCACGAACATGGCTTATGCGCCGAAGACGCGCACGGGCAGCACCAGATACAGATAGCCGTCGCCCTCCGTCGGGCAGATGACGCAGGGGCTGACGTTGGAGTTGAAGCGCATGAAGACCTCGTCGTCTGCAAGCGCCTTGAGCACGTCGGTGATGTAGCGGACGTTGAAGGCGATGCTCAGATCCTTGCCCTCGGTGGTGACGGGGAGCTTCTCCTCGACGTCGCCGGTTTCGGAATTGGAGGTCACATCCAGCGTGTCCCCGTCGATGCGGAAGCATACGAGGTTGCTCTTGCCCTCGCGCGCGATGAGGCTGGCGCGGTCGATGGCGCTGGAGAGCTCCGTGCGCGCCACGCGCACGCGGGTCTGCCACTCCTCGGGCAGGATCTGCCGGTAGCGGATGAACTCGCCCTCGAGCAGGCGGGCGACGATGTGCGTCGCGCCCATGTTCAGCTGCACATGGCTGCGGCTGAAGCACAGGGAGACGGGCTCCTCCGTGTCCGCGAGGATGCGGCCCACGTCGCCGAGCACCTTGCCGCCGATGACGGCTGCGACATCCTTTTCCGGGCCGGTCACGCGCTCGCGGCGCAGCGCGAGGCGGAAGCCGTCCAGCGCGACGACGCGCATCTCCTCTTTTCCGATCTCAAAGAGGCAGCCGGTGAGGATGGGGCGGCTCTCGTCCACGGCGATGGCGAACAGCGTGCGGCCGATCATGTCGCGCAGCACGCTCTGGGGCATGGAGAAGGTGGGGCCGGCGACCTCCGGCAGCTCCGGGTATTCCACCGGGTCCATGCCGGTGATCGTCGTGCGCGAGGACGCGCAGCGGATGGTCGCCTGCAGCCTGTCGCTGATGGAGAATTCCGCCGTGCCCGAGGGCAGCTTGCGCACCACCTCGCACAGCAGCTTGCCCGGCAGCACGACGCGGCCCTCCTCCGTGAACGTCGCGGGGATGGTCGTCTCAATGCCCAGAGCGAGATCCGTGCAGGTCAGGCGCAGCCCCTCGTCGCAGGCTTCAAAGAGGATGCCCTCCAGAATCGGCTTGGAGGAGCGCGCCGCGAGCGCGCGGCTGACGATGCTCAGGCTTGCGTTCAGGTCGTTGGTATCGCAGGAAAAACGCATATTCATCAACCTCCGTAGGGTAGTAGCAGTATATACGGATAGAAGTAGGGGCAGTAGGGCGGTTGAAAACCGGGATAAGTGCCAAAAATCCAAAACACATCAGGAAAAACGCCTGTGGAAAACCGCTGCGCAACCCCAAAAGTTGTCCGGTGCTTTCCACAGAGACTGTGGAAAATCGGCCGCCCTCGCCGCCGGACGCGCGCAGCGGCCGGAGAAGCGCACAAAATGGGCAAAATTCTACATATTCACTATTCGCGTTTTCCCTTGCAAATTCCTTCCCGGAGCGGGGAAAGCGGCGATTTATTTTGCCGCGCAAAGACAAGATTTGGAAAAAACTGTGACAATCCGGCCTGTATATGGTATAATCAACCGAATATACAAGGAAAGGGAAGCCCCGCCGCGTGCCATGGAGCGCCGGAGCGGGGCGGGGCGTTTGAGAGATGGAAACGGTGCGCAAGGCGCGCAAGCTGCCTGAGCAGATTGCCGACAGGCTCCGCGAGATGATCATCCAGGAGGAAATGAAGACCGGCACCAAGCTGCCCGCGGAGGCGGAGCTGATGGCGCGCTTCGGCGTGAGCCGCTCGACGGTGCGCGAGGCGGTCAAGATCCTACAGACAGAGCACATCGTGGATATCCGCCAGGGGCAGGGTACGTTCCTGTGCGCGATGCCGGGGCTGGCGGAGGATCCGCTGGGCCTGCGCTTTGCCGACCAGGAGGAGCTCATCGCGCAGCTGCTGGAGACGCGGCTGCTGGTGGAGCCGGGCGTGGCCGCGCTGGCCGCCACGCGCAGGCGGACGGAGCAGCTCGCCGAGATGAAGACGCTGCTGGACAGGATGGACAACGCCTATCTGCACGGCGAGGACTACACGCACTTCGACTTTGAGTTCCATTCGCTGATTGCGCGGTGCACGGGCAACGACGTGGTGATGCGCCTGCTGCCGACGATTCACGAGTCCATCAAGGCGGGTTATCACCACACGCAGCGCGTGGAGGGCAGCTATCAGCGCGCCAGCCAGTGCCATCTGGAGATGTACCGCGGCATTGCCGAGGGCGACAGCGAGCGCGCGCGCAGGGCGGCGCAGCGCCACATGATCCAGACGATGCACGACTCCGGCGTGGACGTGCCGCAGGTGCTGCTGCCATGAGGGAGCTGCGCATCGTCGCGCGCATCCGCAGCGACTTTCCGGAGAAGTTCGGCATACCGCGCCAGAGCGGGCTCGTGCCGCAGACGCGGGCGCGTGTGGTGCTCGAGCCGCCGTATGACAATCCGGATGCGCTGAGGGGCATCGAGGGCTTTTCGCACCTGTGGCTGATCTGGCTGTTTTCCGAAAGCGAGCGGGAGGGCTGGTCGCCTACGGTTCGGCCGCCGCGGCTGGGCGGCAACACGCGCATGGGCGTGTTCGCCACGCGCTCGCCGTTCCGCCCGAACCCCATCGGCCTGTCCTGCGTGACGCTGGAGGGCGTGGAAGCCCACGGGCCGCACGGCGTTTCGCTGCTGGTGGGCGGCGCGGACCTGATGGACGGCACGCCGATCCTGGACATCAAGCCCTATCATCCGCTGGCGGACTGCCACCCGGACGCGCGCGGCGGCTTTGCCTCGGCAAGGGCGGATTACGCGGTGGCGGTGGAGTTCCCGCCGGAGCTGGAGGCGCTCGTGCCGGCGGAGAAGCGCGAGGCGCTGCGCGGGGTGCTCGCGCTCGACCCGCGCCCGGCGTATCAGGATGACCCTCAGCGTCTCTACGGCGTGGCCTTCGCGGGGAAGAACGTCAAATTTACCGTGAAGGACGGCACGCTGACGGTGCGCGCCGTAGAGGAGCTTGCCAAATGATTTGACAAAGGGCATAAAACAT
>JALFHA010000145.1 GCA_022776785.1 Clostridiales bacterium
GTGGACGGCAATGTGGAGCGCGTGCTCTGCCGCTACGACGCGGTGCAGGAGGAAACCGGCATGCCCGCCGTGCGGCGGAAAATCGCGGCGCGCGCGCAGGAGCTCGTGCCAGCGGACAGGCCCGGTGCCTTCGCGAACGCCATGATGGAGCTGGGCGCGACGGTGTGCACGCCGCGCAATCCGGCCTGCCTGCTGTGTCCCGTTCGGGAGAGCTGCCGGGGGCTTGCGCTGGGCATCGCCGCAGAGCTGCCGCGCAAGGCGAAAAAGAAGCCGCAGCGCGTGGAGAACCGCGCTGTGCTGCTCGTCTTCAGCGAGGGGCGCGTGCTCGTCGTGCAGAGAAAGGAAAAGCTGCTTGGCGGGCTGTATGTTTTCCCGGACGTGCGGCTGGGGGATGCGCCGGCCGACCCGGCGACGCTGTGTGCGCACATGGACGCGCTGGGGCTTGAGACGGCCTATGACGGCGCGCTGGGCCATGCGCGGCACGTCTTCACCCACATCATCTGGGAGATGGAGATTTTCGCGCTGGAGGCACGCCACTGCGTGCCGGTGGAAGGCGGAATATGGGTGACAGCGCAGGAGCTTGAGGCGCTGCCGCTGCCTACGGCGGTGAAGGCGGCGCGCGAATTCGCCATGGAAAGGCTCGGGAGAAGGGCTTGAAGGGAGGGCCTGATGGATATTTCATTCAGAACGCCGGAGGGGCGCTTCAACTACAGGGTTTGCGCGGTGATCGTGGACGGCGGCAGGATTCTTGCCATGCACGACGGTCGTTCGCCCTACTACTATCTGCCGGGCGGCAGGGTGGAGATGGGCGAGGCGGCGGAGGAAGCGGTGCTGCGGGAGCTGCGCGAGGAGCTGGGCATTGAGGCGCGCATCAAGCGGCCGCTCTGGCTCAACCAGGGCTTCTTTACGGAGGACGCCTGCGGCGAGCGCTTCCATGAGCTGTGCCTTTATTATCTGATGGACGTCACCGGGACGGATCTGCTTGCCCGCGGCGAGCGGTTCGAGCGCGAGGAGGGCAGGCTGCACCTGCGGTTTGAATGGCTGGCGTTTGAGCGGCTGGAGAAGGAATACTTCTATCCGACCTTCCTCAAGCAGGCCATCTTTGCGCTGCCGGAGCAGCTTGAGATTCTGACCATGCGCGAATCGTGAGCCCGAGAGGGGGAGAGCGGATTTGTACTGCATACTGGTCGCCGGGGTGCCGGCCTCGGGCAAGACCACGATAGCGAAGCGGCTGTCGGACGCGCTGAACGTGCCGGTGTTCTCCAAGGACGCTATCAAGGAGACGCTGTACGACACGGTGGGCTTTGCCTCCCGCGCGCAGAAGGTGAAGCTGGGCGAGGCGGCATTCGCGTTGATGATGCAGGCCGCGGACGAATGTCTCGCCCACGGCCTGCCTGTGATTCTGGAAAACAACTTTGAAACGGCCACCAGTCCCGCCCTGCGCGACATGCTTGCGCGAAGGGGCTGTCCCGTGCTGACGGTCATGATGACCGGGGACTGGGAGGCCGTTCACGCGCGCTTTGTGCGGCGCAACGCGAGCCCGGAGCGCCACAGGGGACATGTGGTCAACGACCGCTATCCCGAGGGGCCGGAGCCGTCCGCACCCGCGCCCGCGATGACGCTGGAATCGTTTGTGCAGGCGTTTCACGGACGGGGTATGGACAGGCCGCCGGTGGGCGGGCCGTGCATCGCCGTCGATGCGACGGACGTCGCCCGGGTGAACGTGGATGAGGTGCTCGCCTGCGTGTGCCTGTGGCTGCGGATGGCCGGGCTCAGCCCTGACTGCGCCAGCGCTTGAGGGTGGGCAGGTACGCGCCGAGCGCGGCTCTTGCCGCGGCCTCGTCCGGGAACAGACCGAGCTTGACCTCGAGGGGCGCGCAGAAGTCGATCATCTCCTGCAGGGTACCGGTCATCCTTTCCTCGCCCTCGGGGCAGCAGTAGATGCAGTAGTCGGGATGGGGCGTGCCGTCAGCGTGCTTGCCGATCTGATCCGGGGATTGCAGCGGCATACCGCAGCTCTGGCAGACGGGCGTGTTCGGGTTCATTTCGGGATTCATGTAGTAACCTCCTCTTGTTGTACTGTTTGCGGCGGCGATGGATTTGCCGCCTGCTTGTCTGGGACGGCTCTATTCTCGCACAGGTAACCTGACATCAGCTTGTCAGGTTTTTATGTGCCCGAAAAATCTTTTCATACTGTTCTCAGATAGAAGCGAGCGATAGGCGCAAAGCGATGAAGGGAGTTTGAGGGATGAAATCCCTCAAGCAGGTTTGGAGCCGTAACCTGCCGCCGCCTGTGGCGGAAGCAGGCAGGCGAAGGCTGGAAACCGCAAGGAGGGCCTTTGGCGCGACTATGCGGGTTTCCCGGGTCGGCAGCCCAACGTTTCTCATTGATTAAGCGTCTTTGCAAAGTAGTCAGGGAGCGAAGCGATACCTGACGGTGAATCTGTCACAGCTCAGTTTGAATTGAGAACAGTATCATTCTGTTTTTCCATACCGCGCGAGCGCGTCGGAAAGTGCGTTTTTGACAGCCAGACGCATGTCCTCGGGCGCAAGCACCTCGGCATGCCCGCCGTAACCGAGGATGAACGAGACAACCCATTCGCCGGGCGGGAAGGCCGTTTGGATGAGAAAGCTGCCGTCCTCAAGCTGCGTGACCTCCTCCTCGCGGAAGTCGTCGAGTACGCGGAAGGCCATGCAGCCGTCCACGCGCAGCACGAGCGGCACATGCGGCGCGGTACCCGGAATTTCGCTCGGCGTGCCCTCGCTGGCCGCGGCGTGCGCCTCGGGCGGAAACCCGCCTTCTGCGATGCGCGCGCGCCGGATGCGCGAGAGCTTGAATGTGCGCATCGCGCCGCGCGTCAGGCAGTAGGCGCGCAGATACCACGAGCGCCCCTTGAACCAGAGCGTAAACGGGCAGACCTCGCGCGCCGTGGGGCGGCCTGCCTCGCCGTAGTAGTCAAATGTCAGCCGCTTTCGCCCGAGGATGGCTGCTTTGAGCGTCGCGATGAGCGAATCCTGCGTGCCGCTCCAGTCGGCGAGGTCGATGCGCACCCAGTCGGGCGCGTCGCTGCCAAGAAAAGCGCTCAGGCGGCGCAGGGTCTGTCCGTCGTCTGCACCCGTCTGCTGCGTGGCGCGCAGCGCAGCGAGCAGCGTGCCCCGATCCTGCTCGGTGAGCAGCGCCGATTTGAGCTTGCAGCCCGGCAGAATGGACAATCCGCCGTCGCGCCCGCGCTCTGCATAGAGCGGTATGCCCGCCTCACACAGCGCCTGCGCGTCGCGGTAGACTGTGCGTACGGAAACCTCCAGCCGTGCAGCCAGCTCGGCGGCGGTGACGCGGTCGCGCTCAAGGAGGATGTAGAGCATTTCAAACATGCGGCTGACGGACATGGTGGCCTCCTTTCGGCTATGGGAAGATGCGCAGGCCGATTCACAAATGGGAGCGGATGACGCCCGCTAGCAGGATAGCACGGCGCGGGACGAATTGCAAGGCTTGAAACGGCGCGCGCGTCACGATATAATAGGGGGACGAACCGGAGGGAGGATGCAGCCGTGCCGTTTTGCGAGGTCATTGTCGATATTGCCAGCGAGGATGTGGACCGCGTGTTCACCTACCGCGTGCCGGAGGGGATGGCCCTCTGCCCGGGGATGCGCGTCCATGTGCCCTTTGGCAGGCAGCGCCGCATCGAGGGCGTGGTGGTGGCGCTCTGCGAGGCGTGCGAGCTGCCGCCCGAGCGCGTGCGCGACGTGACGGACACGCTGGAGGATTACCCCGCCGTGCTGCCCGCGCTGCTCGATCTGGCGCGGCGCATCAAGGAAAGCTCCTTCTGCACGCTCTCGCAGGCGCTGCGGCTGATGATACCCGCGCAGATGCGGGGCGAACGCATCAGCTCGAAGATGCGGGAGTTCGCTGTGTTGACGGTTGACCCCGCCGTGCGCGCACAGGTGGCTGCCAGCCAGAGCCGCGCGCCCAAGCGCGCGCAGGCGCTGCGGGCGCTGATGGAGGCGCCCGGCGGCGAAATGGCCGTCGAGGAGCTGCGCGCCCGGCTGGGCGAGTGCCGGCCGATGCTCGTGACGCTTGAGAAGATGGGCTTTATCCGTCTGGAGAAGCGGGAGGCGCTGCGCAGCCCCTACGGCGCGATGGAGCGGCTGGCCGGGCAGGATCCTGAGCTGACCGCACAGCAAAGCGAAGTGCTCTCCCGGCTACTGCCCGCCGTGGAGGCGGGAAAGGGCGCGTTCCTGCTTTACGGTGTGACGGGCAGCGGCAAGACGGAGGTCTTCATCCGTGCGGTGCGCCGCTGCGCGCAGCTGGGCAAAACGGCCATCGTCCTTGTGCCGGAAATCGCGCTGACGCCGCAGATGGTGATGTGGTTCCGGTCGCGCTTTGGCGAGGATGCGGCAGTGCTGCACTCGCGCCTGTCCCCGGGTGAGCGCTATGACGAGTGGCGGCGTATCCGCCGCGGCGATGTGCGGGCGGTCATCGGCGCGCGCTCGGCCATCTTTGCGCCGCTTGAAAATCTCGGGCTCATCATCATCGACGAGGAGCATGAGCAGAGCTACATC
>JALFHA010000194.1 GCA_022776785.1 Clostridiales bacterium
GGTTCGCTCCTCAAGCATGCATCCTCGCGGGCTGTGCTGCGCTGTAAGCCGTCTCGCCTCATCTGGTGGGCAATCCCTCCAATTGATCATCGCTGGCGCTCAGATCGTCGCACAGCGGGCCACACGCACACAAAAGGAAAGAGCCGCGATCACTCGCAGCTCTCGTCCTGGTTGGTTGCCTCCTCGTCGCCCGTGCCGATACGCGCCCGCAGCGTATCCAGGATGAACGCCTGCACGGACATGCCCGCATCGGCGGCAGCCTGGCGGATGCGTGTGCCCTCGTCCTTGCTGGGGCGGATCATGATGTTGTCTTGTCGGCGGTTGTAGTTTACCCTTGCTTTGATCTGTGCATCTGTGAGCGGCATAAAATCACCTCGTATCAAGTATATCACGCATTCCGCCGCACATCAATCCGTTAACGTTGCACAAAACTATCCGTTAACGTTTGTCGGATATGGCAATTGCATGAGTATCCGTTAACGGATATAATCAAGCCATCACCAAGGCACACCGAACCGACACAACAGGAGGTACACGATATGAAGAACTGGTTTACCGGCTGCACGACCCTGCAGGCCCTCAAGGAACGCTACAAGACCCTGGCCAAGGCCTATCACCCCGACCTCAACCCGGAAGCGGGAGACGAGGCCATGCAGCAGATCAACGCGCAGTATGACGAGCTTGTCGAAAAGCTGTCCCGCGTATCCGCTGACGGACGCACCGAGACGACCGAGCAGGAAGCCCGAAACGCCGCCGATCTGGCGAAGGCATACCGTGAGGTGATCGCGAAGATCATCCATCTTTCCGGGCTGAATATCGAGCTGTGCGGCGCGTGGCTCTGGGTATCCGGAGAGACCTACGCCAACCGGGAATCCCTCAAGGCGGCGGGCCTGCGCTACGCCAGCAAGAAACAAATGTGGTACTGGCGTCCGGAGGAGGCCGCGTGTCACAGGAGCCGCCGCGGCGCGACGATGGCGGACATCCGCACCAAGTACGGCAGCGACCGCATCAAGACCGACGGGCGCGGATTCCGGCCCGCGCTGGCGCAGTAAGGAGGGGTGAGCGTGTACACCACTGATCATCTTTACCCGATCACCGACGACGTGCTCGACAAGGCGCTCTCCTCCCTGACATCAATGGCCAACCACCACACCGACGCGGCAAAGCTCCTGCGGGCCATCAAGGCCCGCTCGGGCTGTGTCGGGCGCACGGTCAACCGCTCCTGCATCCCAGCCATACAGGCCGCGCTCCCCGGCTACGCTGTGCGGTATTACATCAGCGACAGCTTAAAACGCAGGCCGCGAAACCTGTGCATCGTGCGTCTTGACGATCAGGGGCAGCCGATGTGCGGCCCGTCCAATCATTGGACGTTTGAGCTTGCCACCGCCGACGCGCCGAAGCTCTCCGCCGCTCTCCTTGATGAGCAGATCGCGCACCACGTCGAGCAGGCTAGGCAATATGCATCCCTGGCCGCCGAGCTGCCAGCGCAGGCCGCCGCTTATAACGCCGCATCCGCCTATCTCCAGCCGATCAAGTGCAGCATTGATACCGCGATGCTGTACGCTGGCATATAAACCAGGAGCCGACCGCCACGCGCGACCGGCTCCTTTGTTATGCGCTTTGCTTTTCTTCTTCCGTCCTTGCCTGCTTCTCGAAGTACTGGCACGCCGTCACCAGCATGTCAAGCGCCAGGTCATGGTCTTTGTATCTGGCCAGGATACGCCCCGCCTCACTGGTCAGCGTATCCCAGAATTCCGGCGTGTTCTCGATCTTCGGCGCGTTGTCCCGCATGAACCGGAACACGTCGCGCATGATGTTGGTCTCCGTCTCCGTCCAGATCATCCGGCATCACCTCCATCAGAACGGCAGTTCCTCGTCCTCAACCTGCGTAAAGCCCTCCTTCGGCGCGTCCGGCGTCTTGCTGACCGCCTCGGCGTATCCGCCCGCATTCCCCTGATGGCCCGTGCTCTGCCCGACAGGGGAAAGGAACTCCACCTCTTCGGCGACGATGTCCCATGCCGTGCGCTTGCTGCCATCCTTCGCCTCGTAGCTGCGCGTCTGGAGCCTGCCGGTCACGGCGCATTTTCTTCCCTTGATCAGGTACTTCTGGCACAGCTCGCCAAGCTGACGCCATGCGACGATGTTGAAGAAGTCCGTCTCCTGCTGTCCGTCCTGCTTCATGC
>JALFHA010000307.1 GCA_022776785.1 Clostridiales bacterium
CCGCGAGTGGGCGCAGTCCCCGTTTGAGGCGGTGCGCGTCCATGCGCAGTGGGCGCTTAAGCGGCTCGAGGCCGCGAAAAATTGCGCGTCCAGCCCTTCGGGGGTTGACCCCGAGGGCAAAAGAGATTAAAATGTACACGATTGTATAGTGGGGAGGAAATGCTTTGCTCAAGGATCAGATCGACGCGCTGCTTGACCGCGTGCAGAAGCCCGCGCGCGATATGGGCGGCGAGATGAACGCCGTCATCAAGGACGCCGCCAGCGTGGCTATCCGCTACGCCTTCGCCTTCCCGGACGTCTATGAGGTGGGCATGTCCCATCTGGGCTCCCGGATTCTCTATGACATCATCAATAAACGGCCGGACGCGCTGTGTGAGCGCGTCTTTACGCCGTGGGTGGATATGGCCGACCTGATGCGCGCGGAGCATGTGCCGCTTTTCACGCTGGAGACGCGCTCCCCGGTCGGCGAATTCGACATGCTGGGCGTGACGCTCCAGTATGAGATGAGCTACACGAACATTCTCGAGATTCTCGATTTGGCGGGCATTCCGCTGCACAGCGAGGACAGAACGTGGGACAATCCCATCGTCATCGCGGGCGGCCCGTGCGCCTTCAATCCAGAGCCGCTGTATCATTTCATCGACGCGTTCTCTATCGGCGACGGCGAAATCAGCACGCTGGAGACCATCGACGTCGTCAAGCAGTGCAAGCAGGAGGGCGTTTCCCGGCAGGAGTGCCTGCGCCGCCTCTCCCGGCTGCGAGGCGTGTATGTGCCCAGCCTGTATCGGGCTGAATACAACGCGGACGGCACGCTCGCCTCGTTCGAGCCGACGCAGGAGGGCGTGCCGCGCACCGTCGTCAAGAACATGGTGGCCGACCTCGACCATGCAGCCTACCCGGAGAGCATCATCGTGCCGTTCATGGAAATCGTGCACGACCGCATCAACATCGAGGTGCTGCGCGGCTGCACGCGCGGCTGCCGCTTCTGCCAGGCGGGCATGATTTACCGTCCCGTGCGCGAGCGCAGCGTCGAGCACCTGCTCGAGCTGGCGCAGAAGCTCGTGGACGAGACGGGTTATGAGGAAATCACGCTCTCCTCGCTCTCCACGGGCGACTACACCTGCCTGCCGCAGCTGGCGCACGAGCTGATGGAGCGCTTTGAGAAAAAGCGCGTCGCGCTCTCGCTGCCGTCCCTTCGGCTGGACAGCCAGCTCAAGGAGACCCTCGAGGAGACGCAGAAGGTGCGCAAGACGAGCCTGACCTACGCGATGGAGGCCGGCACGCAGCGCCTGCGCGACGTCATCAACAAGGGCATCACGGAGGAGGATCTGATGAGCTCCGTATCCGACGCGTTTGCCGGTGGGTGGAGCAGCATCAAGCTCTACTTCATGTTCGGCCTGCCGACGGAGACGACGGAGGACCTCGACGGCATCGCGGATCTCGCAAACAAGGTCGTGCGCAAGTACTTTGAAACGCCCAAGAGCGTGCGCGCGCGCGGCCTGCGCGTCAACTGCAGCGCGTCGTGCTTCGTGCCCAAGCCGTTCACGCCCTTCCAGTGGGAGCCGCAGGACACGATTGCGCAGTTTGAGGAAAAGCAGCGCCACCTGTGCCAGATCATGCGCATCAAGGGCGTGGAATTCAACTGGCACGAGCCGCAGGTTTCCTTCCTGGAGGCGGTATTCGCCCGCGGCGACCGGCGGACGGCCGACGTGCTGGAGGCCGCGTGGCGGCTCGGCTGCCGCTTTGACGGATGGAGCGACCAGTTCTCCTATGAAAAATGGATGCAGGCGTTTGAAAGCTGCGGCGTCGATCCTGCGTTCTACGCCAACCGCCGCCGTGAGAAGAACGAACTGCTGCCGTGGGCGTTCATCGACGCGGGCGTGACGCAGGCATACCTGTGGCGCGAGCGCGAGCGCGCCATGCAGGCGACCGTTACCCCCGACTGCCGCAAGGGCTGCCAGGGATGCGGCCTCAAGCGATTTGAAGGAGCGTGCGTCGGACGATGAGAGCATTGATGGAGTTTCGCAAGACCGACGTGGTGCGCCACCTCGGCCTGCTCGATTTGCAGCGCACCATGCAGCGCGCGCTGCGCAGGAGCGGCCTGCCGCTCAAGTATTCCAGCGGCTTCAATCCGCATATTGTGATGTCCTTCGCCTCGGCTCTGTCCTCGGGAATCCCCGGCGACGCGGAGCTGCTGGACGTCTCCCTCTCGGGCGAGACGACGCAGGAGGCGTGCCTCGCCGCCATGCAGCGCGTGCTGCCGCCATCGCTGACGGTGACGCGCGTGCGGCTCGTGCCGGATGATTTTCCCAAGGTTGGCGCGGCACTCCGGCAGGCGGAATACCTGATGACGCTGCGCGGCGGGGAAGCGCAGCAGATCGCTCAGGCGGTGGAGGGCTTTCTTGCCCAGGAAGAGATCATGGCGCTGCGCAAGTCCAAGCGCGGCGAGGCTATGGTCAACATCCGCCCGATGCTCCACGAGCTGACCGTGCTGCCCGCTGAAGGCGAGGAGACGGTTCGCCTGCGTGCGCGCGTCTCCTTCGTGGAGCAGGCGACGCTCAAGCCCGACCTGCTGCTTGCCTCGCTGGCAGAGTTTGCTGGCGTGGCGCTGCCGCCGCACGACATCCGCCGAACGCGGCTACTCGGCGAAAAGGACGGCGTATCCACGCCGCTGATTGATCTGTAAGCGATGGAAAGAACGCTGATTTTTGACTGCCAGAGCGATATGACGCGCGCCGCCGTGCTTGAGAACGGCACGCTCTGCGAGCTGCACGAGGAGCGCGCAGGAGAAGCCAAGCTGACCGAGAGTCTGTTTTACGGGCGAATCGAGCAGATCAGACCGTCGGTCTGCGCAGCGTTTGTGAACATCGGTCTGGAACAGAACGCCTTTTTGCCACTTTCGGAGCTGGAGGGCACGCCCCGATGCGGCGATATGCTCATTGTGCAGGGCGCGGCGCAGCAGGCCGTGGAGACGAAGGGCCTGCGCGTCACCGCACGCGTCAATCTCGCAGGCAAGACGCTGGTGCTCGTGCCCGGCGGCGAGGG
>JALFHA010000313.1 GCA_022776785.1 Clostridiales bacterium
ATTCGAGCTTTTAAGTGCAAGACAGTATTACTTGTTTTCCGTCGCATAGACCGCGCGCGCCACAGGCGCCTCCACCTCGGCGCCGTCCTTCGTATACTGCCCATCTGCGGGAATGGTCTGTTCAAGCCCGATCAGGTAGAAGGTGATGATATCCCCTTCCTTAAACTCCATATCGCTCTTAAGCAGCACCCAGACGGGATCATTCCACACGCCGGTGGATACATTGTCGGTCAGCACCAGCGCGCAGGGGGTACCGTCATAGTCTGTAAACTCAGCGATCTTTCCGCGGAAGATAAAGTTCTTGCCTGCATACTGCGCCGGGTTCTTGACCAGTGCGGCATAATTCGCTTCAATCACCTTCTGGCGGAAGGCCGCCAGCTGCTCGCGCTCCGTCAGCTCACGGGTCAGCGTGAGGGTGATCTCGGTATCGGCGTATTCCTTGAGGCTTGCGCGCAGCGTAAAGCTTTCCGTTCCCGCGTCCGACATGAAGATGCGCACGCTGAAGACGCCCGTTCTGCCCGCCTTTACGTTCGTCCGATTGCCCTTGCCGGTGACATAGACCGTGGCCTCCGGCTCCGTCACGCCCTTGATGAGCACGTTGTCTCCGGTAAAGGTCAGCTCCGTCGGCTCCAGAATCTCCAGCGCCGCCGCAGGCTTCTCATAGCGCAGGGTGAACCTGCGCTCCGCCTCGTCCGTCATCACCGCCAGCGTCAGCTCTCCCTCTCTGGGCAGCGACACGTTGACAGAGAAGGTTCCGTCCTTTTTCGTGGTCGTGCGGCCTGCCGGCTCCCCATCAACGGTCACGCGAAGCTCTCTGGAGGGCTGCGCCGTTCCGCTCAGGGTGAGCACTCTGCTGTTGGTGTACGCGGGCACGCCCTCAACGGTCATCTCTCCCTTGACAGTCTCCTCCTCTGCCACACCGGGCGTCGGCACAGGGGTCGGTTCAGGGGGCGGCGTAGGCACAGGCGTGGGGGTAGGCGTCGGCTCTGTACGGCTCTGCAGCAGCTTCACACCGCCTAGCACCTGCTCCATGCGCGCATCATCCGTCTCATCGCATACGCGTCCCACGACGGTCTGGGTCAGCATGAGCATCTGTCCCAGATGCAGCGTGGCGTAACGCAGCGTGTATACCGGCATGGAGGCCACCATCGCCGAGGAGGTCAGCCGCACGCAGACAGGCGAGGTCCGGGTCAGCTCACAGGCGTCGTAAAGCCCGCTCTCCTCAAACTGCTTGCGAAGCTGCTCAAGCTGTGCGTCGCTCATCTCGTCCATGCTCTGAATCTCCGAGAACGCTCCGGCGCTGACCACGCTCACCGCGATCTGTCCGCCGTCCTCCGGGATGATCTCCATCACCGTTCCGGAGGCCATGTAGCCCGCCAGCACAGCCTCCTGCGTGGTGCCCAGCGAGGCGATCAGGTCGGCATGTTCGCTCAGATTGGTCTGCGTGAGCACTGTCTCCCCCTCGTTCTGGGTGTATCTGAAGCCCTCATACGGGAAAACATAGGTCGTCTGCTGCGCCAGCGCGCCAGCAGGCAGCATCGCCGCGCAGAGCAGCAGCGCAAGAGCAGGATGCTTCATCGAAAAACCTCCTTCGGGGTCGCTCTGCCGCACAGTCCGCAGCGCCCTGCGCCGGGAAAAGCACGCCGCAGCAGAAACGGTTTGGTATCAGTATATCACAGACGGGCATTTCTTTACAAGTCATGGCGCTGCTGTTCGCCCGCAGGGACGAGCAGCCCCAGCGCAAAGAACAGGCACACATTCATCGGGGTCATCTCGCCCAGCGGCGCACTCTCCATCAGGCCCGTCACCAGAATCGCTAGCACGAGCATGGCCATGGGAAGCATTCCGCTCAGCGACGCTCCCCCTCTCATAAACGCCCTGACGCATCGCCTGACAATCAGCAGAAGGAACGCCAGCAGCAAGCCAAAGCCGATCAGGCCAAAGTCCGCGATAAACTGAAGATAGGTGTTGTGAAGTGCGATTGCACCAAGGCTCTCCAGAGCAGTTCCCTGCACAACGATGCTTCCCGTCCGGCCCACGCCGTTGCCGATCAGCAGGCTTTTGGGATTCTCCATCCACATCCTAAAGACACCGGTCCATATCTCCGTGCGCCCGGAGAACGTCGCATCCGCCGCCGGGCGGGCATTCAGCTGCGGAACCTGAGGCGGGATTTCGTTGGGCACAGCATCGCTTTGCGCAGCAGCGGCTCCGTTGAGCTCTGCGCCGCTCTGCATAGCGGCCCCCAGCTCATCCACGCCCTGCTTAGCCAGCGCCGTCCCGACGAGCGTCGGCTCATTCGTCTCCGGCAGATTGCTCCTGCCCTCTGCCGTCTGTGCAGCCCGCTGCTCCTGCACACGCACATAATGCACAAGCACCGCATCGCACAGCCTTGCCGCGCCAAGATAACCGCCCACCAGCACCACGCTTGCGGCCAGCACGCCTGCGGCAGCACGCTGCCACACCTTTGCGCGCAGCCAGCTGAACACACGGCTGAAAGCTCCAGCCGCCAGCGCAAGCAGTAGCGCATAGCGCGCCGTGCGGCTCTGCGTCAGCACGACGACGACCATCATCATCACTGCGCCGAGCATGTACAGCAGCCGCAGCCACAGCCACCGCGCCCGTTCAGCGCCGCAGAGGCAGATCATCGCGCAGCATACGCAGACCATGCCGGTGATATTGTAGTGTACGCCGCTGACCAGATACGCTCTGTTCCAGATGCCAAAGCCGAACTCGCCCATGTCAGCCGCAAAGTTCTTCACCGTCGCTGCGCAATACAGCAGCGCGCCGCCAAAGATCAGCGTGAACAGGCCGAACACGGCGCACGCCCAGTCAATCAGCCCTTCCCGGCGTGCCGGGCTCTCATTCCTCAGGGATACATAGACGCCGAAGAAGACCATCGCATAGCCGCAGGCCGCATTGATGTTGTTGAACGTCAGCCCGAAGCGGTAAATGAACGGCACCGTCATCCAGACGAGCAGCACGAAAAGGATGGCTGCATCCATCGTCATCGGCGCATTCTGCCTGCGCAGGAGCTGCGCAAATGTCAGCGCCATCCCCCACGGCACCAGAATAAAGCGGAAAAACTGTGTCACCGCATCCTGATGCCAGGTCAGCGGCGACATGCCCAGCACACCGGAAAACAGGAAAGCCGCAAAAACAAACAGGCTTGTGTTCGTGACAGCCCTCGCCATCGCACCGCGCGATGCCGCCGCCACACGATCCATCTTTTCCTTCACTTCGTCAATTCCTCCCGAAAGCTCTCTGCCAGCAGAAAAAGGGCGGGAGGATTACTCCTCCCCGCCCGTCTCGTCGGTCTGTCTCTCCGCCTGCGGCGCATTCTGCACGGGCGCTCCCTCAGGCTTCGGGCCGCGGCGTCCGCCTCTGCGGCGGCTTCTGCTGCGGCGCGCGCCAGCGGGCTTCTCGCCGCTTCCCTCGTCGGTGCGCTCCGCCTGCTGCGCGCGCTCCGGCGGATTTTTGAGCATAATCACCACACGGCGGTTCGGCTCCTCGCCCTCCGAGTGCGTCGTCACCGCGGGATGGTTCTGCAGTGCCGTATGCAGCACGCGGCGCTCATAGGGGTTCATCGGCTCGAGCACAACCTTCCGCCCCGTCTTCTGGGCGCGGTTCGCCATGCGCTGCGCAAGGCGGCGCAGGCTGTCCTCGCGCTTGGCGCGGTAGTTTTCGGTGTCCAGCGTCACGCGGATATAGCCGTCCCGTCCCTTGTTGACCTGCAGGCTCGTCAGGTACTGCAGCGCATCCAGCGTCTCTCCGCGGCGACCGATGAGCACGCCCAGCGTGTCGCCAATCATGTGAATATACAGGCTGTCCGGCTTGCTGTCGTCCACATACACGTCCACCTTGACGTTCATGCGGGCAGTCACATCCATCAGGAAGCGCTGTGCGCGGCCTGCCGGCGTGCTCTCGTCGTGCATCACGGGCGGCTCAGTCGGTGCGAACGGCTTGGCCGGCTCCATCGGCACGATATAGCGCTCCTCCGCAGCGGTCAGCTCGTCGCTCACGGCGGGCTTGGCCGGCTTCGGCGCGCGCTGCTTGGGCGGGCGCGGGGGATGTGCTGCCTTGACGCGCGGCGCATCGCTCTGCGCCTTGGGCGCGGGAACGCTCTGCGCGCCAACCTCCGCGCTGACCTCCAGCTTTGCCTCAGGCCTCGGCTCCGCCTTGGCCGCAGGCTTCGGCTCCATCTCAGCCGCGGGCTTCGGCTCCGTCTTGGCTGCGGGCTTCGGCTCCGTCTTGGCCGCAGGCTTCGGCTCCGCCTGAGCTACGGGCTTCGGTTCTGCCTTGAGCGCGGACTTCGGCTCTGCCTTGGCGGGCTTTTTGCGCGTCTGCGCCTCACCGCCCAGGCTAAAGCTGCCCAGCAAATCACTCAGCCCATGGTCGTCCTCTTTTTCCTCCTCCATCACAGTCAGGCGAACGCGGGCTGGCTTGCTGCCGAACAGGCCGAACAGACCCTTGGCGCCCTCCTCAATCACGTCCACATGCACGTCAGCAATGGTCACGCCCAGCGCGACCAAGCCTGCGTCGATGGCTTCCTGCGTGGTCTTCCCCGTGAATTCCTGGCTCCTCATCAGATGCCAACCTCCTCTGCCTTGGCCGCCTTGCGGTCCTGCTGCTCAAAGTACTTGTTGAAGCCGATCTGCTCGGCAATCGCGTAGATGTTGGAGACCACCCAGTACAGGGCGAACGCGGCGTTGTAGCTGGCGCAGAAGTAGAGGGACATGAAGGTCATCACCCAGATCATGGTCTTCTGCGTGCCCGCCTGAGAGGGATCCATCTGCTGATTCTGCATCGTCAGCTTCTGCATGAGGATCTGCGTCACCACGGAGAGAACCGGCAGCACGAACCAGCCGTTGCCCTCCTTGTAGATGGAGAAACGGATGAGCCCGAGGATGCTCAGGTCGCCCAGTCCGGTCACAGGCGTGACATAGGGGGCATAGGCGGCAGAGGCGACGAAGGGCTTCACGACGTCGGTGATATAGGCCATCATGGCGTTGCGATCAGCGAAGGCCAGCGCCTCGGGGATCATCCCGGCGGCGGCGAGCTTGGCGCTGATGTCATTCCAGACCTGGAAATCCACGAGCTGGAGCGAATTCACGTCCGGCATGTAGGTGGCGAACGGGCTGTCCGGCATCCAGAGGTTGCGGATCCAGAAGAAGGAGTCTGTCAGCGTCCGGGGATCGATATCCGGGTTGTGGTAGAAGGTGAGGAACTGCGCGACGAGCTGCTCGTTGGCGAACGTGCGCAGCGCGTAGAACATCGCGAACAGGATCACCATGGAGATAATCATCGGCAGGCAGCCGCCCATGGGGCTGACGCCCTCCTTGCGGTAGAGCTCCTGCAGCTTCTGGTTGAGTTTCTCCTGATCGTCCTTGTATTTTTCCTGAAGGGCCTGCATCTTGGGCTGCACGCTCGCCATGCGCATGGTAGAGCGGCGGCTCTTGAGGTTCAGCGGCATCACCACCAGCTTGATGAGGATGGTGAATACAATGATGGTCAGCGCGTAGTTGTTGATGACGGCGTGCAGCGCCTTGATCAGCGTCAGCAGCAGTGAATTGAGAAAGTTCATGGGCCTCGCTCTCCTTGTCCTTTCATAGCGCCGTCCCGAGGGGCAGGCGCGTTCTCAGTCAGCCGCCCGCGCACCCGGCGTGATCGTCAGGGTACGGGGTCATAGGGATCACCCTTGTAGAAGGGATGGCAGCGCAGGATGCGCCGCAGGGCCAGCCAGCCGCCGCGCAGCGCACCGTATTTCTGAATCGCCTCCAGCGCGTACTGGGAGCATGTCGGCGTAAAGCGGCAGCAGGGCGCGTGCATCGGGCTGAGCACGCGCTGATAAAAGCGGATCGCCGCGAGCATGGCGCGCTTGATCACAGCTGTACGCCTTCTTCCTGCCGCACAGCTTCGCCGCCGGCAGTCTGCGTCTGCTCGGGCAGCAGAAGGTTCTGTCTGCGCAGAAGGTTCTGCATCGTGCGGCACAGCCGGGAAAAATCAGCCTTGGCCGCAGGCTCGCGCGCGATGAAGACGTAGAGACCGCGCTTCATCCGCGGCAGCAGGGGAACGACTGCCGCGCGCAGGCGGCGCTTGATGCGGTTGCGCTCCACGGCGCAGCCGAGCTTCTTGCCCACGGAGAAGCCCACCTTGAGCGTATTTGAGCGCACATAGAGCATCACCAGCTCATGCGAGCCACCCGACACGCCCCTGCGGCGGACATACTTGAACTGCGCGTTCTTTTTGAGGCTGTACCTTTTCTGCAAACGAATTCGCTCCCCCTTGAAAATGAAAAAGGCCCGTTCCCGGTCTTTGCCGGGCCGGACCGAACGCCTTTTCCCGCAGCACAGCGGAAAAAGGCGGGTTCCGCCAGATGGCGGAGTCTGGCGCACCGGGAGGATGCTCCCGGGGCTGTCATCAGACGGGGTTGGAGACAGTCAGCCTCGCGCGGCCGCGGGCGCGGCGGCGGGCAAGAACCTTGCGGCCGTTCTTGGTGGCCATGCGGGCACGGAAGCCATGCACCTTCACGCGCTGGCGCTTCTTGGGCTGATACGTTCTCACAGACGATGCCATAGTTACACTCTCCTTGCTGACGTTCTATTGAACAAAATGTGGATCGCGCCGGGACATGCGGCCCGCCCGCCCGACGAACCCCTGCCGGGATCGGCGAACCGGAAAACGGCGCGTTGTTCCATGCGAAAGCGATTATAGTATACTTCACGGACCGCGGGGAAGTCAAGTCCCTTTTCCCGGGAAAGCCCCGAAAAGGCGGCAAAACCCTTGAATATCGCCATCGGCTGTGATATGACGCTTGCGTAGTGCAGGCCAGGAGCCTTGCACGGTGGTTGCCTCCGCTTCCGCGATACGAAGGAGGAGGTGAGCTTACGAGCAACGGCGATTTACTGAGCCTTTTGGGCTTTATCGCATCCGCAGCCTCTTTGCTGATCTCAGTGTACATGCTGGGCTGCAAAAAATAAGCATGCCGCCGTGTAGTTGGCGCTACAGCGGCGGCATGGCTTAATCCCCGATACTCCCTAAGCGGAGATCATCGTACAAGAGAAGCCATTTCTTGGCTATATTGTACTACAGGACGACCGGTGCGTCAAGCACCGGCTGTTCTTCTCCCAAATTCAAGACTGCTCCTGATATTCCCCGCAATCGCGCTTGCATTTTGCCCGCTTCTCTGCTATAATGCACAGGACAACCGAATGGACTGTTCGAAACCATCCAGTCCTTAAACAAAACTATGGGCCGAGGGACGCAGTGCGCTGCGCCCTTCATGCGGCCTTTGGCCGCTTTTTTCTTTGGCTTGTTGTTTTGCGCCGGTTGAGCAAAATAACAAAGGAGCATCCATCCATGAAAACCCAAACCCAGGCCACCCGCCGGCTCGCCCGCGGCGCAGTCATCGCCGCGCTCTACACCGCGCTGACGCTGCTGCTCGCGCCCATCAGCTACGGGCAGTTCCAGGTTCGCCTCTCCGAGGCGATGACGCTGCTGCCCATCCTGCTGCCGGAGGCCGTGCCCGCGCTGGCCGTTGGCTGCCTTCTTTCCAATATATTGGGCGGCTGTACGATCTTCGACATCATCTTCGGCACGCTGGCCACGCTGCTGGCCGCGCTGTGCACCCGCCGCCTGCGGGGCAAATTCTGGCTCGCTGCCGCCATGCCCGTGCTCTTTAACGGCGTAATCGTCGGCGCAGTCGTTCACTACTGCTATTCTCCCGCCTTCCCGCTGCTGCTGTGTATGCTCACCGTAGCCATCGGCGAGGCCATTGCCTGCATGATTGTCGGGCCGCTGCTCATTGGCGCGCTGCGCCGCATCCCCGGGCGCGTTTTTGAATGAAGCTTTTCCGTCAGGGGCTTGACATTCGCGCCCTGCGGCGCTACTCTGTATCCGTACACCGCCGTGTGTGCGGATTTTTCTGTATGCGCGGCGCACGGGCATCATGACAATCAGGAGGGAAACATCATGCGTATCGCTCTAATCAACGAAAACAGCCAGGCCGCCAAGAATGCCGTCATCGAATCGGCTCTCAGGAAGGTCGTCGGGCCGATGGGCCACGAGGTCGATAATTATGGCATGTACGGCAAGGCGGGTGAGCCATCGCTGACCTATGTGCAGAACGGCATTCTCGCGGCTATCCTGCTCAACTCCGGCGCGGCGGATTACGTCGTCACCGGCTGCGGCACGGGCGAGGGCGCGATGCTCGCGCTCAACAGCTTCCCGGGCGTCATCTGCGGCCACGTCGTCGATCCGTCCGACGGCTACATGTTCGCGCAGATCAACGACGGCAACGCCGTGTCCATGCCCTTTGCCAAGGGCTTCGGCTGGGGCGCGGAGCTGAACCTCGAATACACCTTTGAGAAGCTCTTCGGCTTTGGCAGCGGCAACGGCTATCCGGCGGATCGCGTCGTGCCCGAGCAGCGCAACAAGAAGATCCTCGACACCGTGCGCGCGCACACGCTCAAGGACCTCATCACCTGCCTCAAGGGCATCGATCAGGAGCTGGTGCGCGGCGCGATTGCGGGCGAGCGCTTTAGCGAGCTGTTCTTCGCCCACGCGAAGGATGAGGCCATCATCGCCTACGTCAGGGAGCTCCTCGGCTGAACCGCCGACGGACAAGGGAGGTCTTTCCAATGCTCAGCGATCTGTCCTATCTGAGCTATCCCCTGCCGCCCGACGTGCAGCGGCTGTTTGAGGCAGGCGAGCTTGCGCGCATGGAGCGCGTCATCGGGCTGCGTCTGGCCGATTCCCGCACGCCTGAATGTCTGAAGGAGCGACTGCGCTTCCAGCTTGTGATCGCGCGCGACCTGCCCGAAGCCTACCCCTTCACACAGGCCGAGCTGCTCGGTCGCCTGCGCGCCGCCGTGCGCGATTTCGGAGACGAGGAGCTGGAGACGCTGCGCGACGTCGGCACGCTCGACTGGCGCTATATCGAGGGAGAGGTACGCTTCAAGGACAACTGCATCTCCAACCTGCTCAAGACGCGGCCGGAATACGCCGCGCGGGCGCTCAATCCCGAGGTTCGCGCGGGCGCAGCCCGGCGCCAGCGCGCGCTTTGCGACGTCATCACCCGGATGAAGGCGCAGGGCGGCATCCGCGCGCGCTTTGAGCTGCACGAGGAGATGACCGTCCGCAGCGACCGCCTGACCCTGGGCGAGACGCTGCGCATCCACCTGCCGCTGCCCGTGGTTGGCGCGCAGGTGACGCGCGCGGCGCTGCTGGGCACCTCGCATCCGGCGGCGTTCATCGCCCCGGAGGATGAGCCGCACCGCACGGTCTGCTTCATGCTGCCCTATCAGCCCGGCATGACGGTCAGCGCGGATTTCACCTACGATATCGACGCGCGCTATGTGCAGCCCGACCCGGCGGCCGTCGCGCCCCGGCAGCCCGCCTTCGACACGCAGGAGCTGCCGCCGCACGTCGTCTTTACACCATACCTGCGCGCGCTGGCGAAGGAGATCGTCGGCGACGAAACGAATCCGCTGCGCGTCGCGCGCCGCATTTACGATTTCATCACCACGCAGGCGGTCTACCGCTTCATGCCGCCATACCGCACGGTGACGAACATCCCGGAGTATTTCCTCAGCGGCCTGCGCGGCGACTGCGGCGTGCAGGCCATCACGTTCATCACGCTCTGCCGCCTGTGCGGCATCCCCGCGCAGTGGCAGGCGGGGCTGTACACCACGCCCGAATCCACGGGCAACCACGATTGGGCGCGCTTCTACATCGCGCCCTACGGCTGGCTGTTTGCGGACTGCTCCTTCGGCGGCTCGGCCTATCGCGACGGCGACGAGGCGCGCAGGGATTTCTACTTCGGCAATCTGGAGCCGTGGCGTCTGCCGCTGTGCAGCGCGTTCCAGCAGGAGCTGAACCCGCCGCGCCGCTTCCTGCGCCGCGACCCCTACGACAACCAGAACGGCGAAATCGAATCCCTCACCCGCGCGCTCGATGCGGATGAGTACGAGACCGACAGCCGCATTCTGCGCTATGAGGAGCTGGCCTGAGCGGCAGCTTCCCTCAGTGCGTTAAAAAATCCGCTTTCACGGCAGCCGTGAAGGCGGATTTTTTGTAAGCCGGTTCTTTCAGGC
>JALFHA010000024.1 GCA_022776785.1 Clostridiales bacterium
CTGCTCTGAAACTGCTTTTTCTTTTGAACAATAAGGGAACATTGGGCTGCCGCCCAAACCTGCTTGAGGGATTTCATCCCTCAAACTCCCTTCTTCGCTTCGCGCTTATATTCGAGCTTTTAAGTGCAAGACAGTATGAAAAAGGCTGGAAAAGCAGCGATTGTCATTGGCTCCGTTTAGCACGCTATAAAAGAATCTGCACGAAATAGATAAATAAATATCAATATTGACAAATCTTGCGGAAATACGGGTATCAATCAGGCGGAATCATTCGATAAAAATTGACAAGAATTTGACTGTTAGTGTTGACGAACTTCGGGATCAGGGTGTAATCTTAATATAACAATTCCGGCGCGCATGCCGGATCCATTCTTCTGATGGGAGGAGCTTTATGAGCAGACTGAAAATCGCAATCGAGAATCAGGCGGTTCAGACGGTCGAGCGGCTGTACAAGGATCTGGAGCGGCGCATTGTCGCCAGCCCGCCCGGCATCTGTCCCGTCGATCTTGCGCTGAATTTCCTGCGGCTGTGCCACGCGCAGACCTGCGGCAAGTGCGTCCCCTGCCGCATCGGGCTGGGGCAGCTCGCCTCGTACCTCGAGGACGTGCTCGAGGGCCGCGCGACGATGGAGACGCTTAGGCAGATTGAGCGCCTCGCGCGGGACATCGAGGCCTCGGCGGACTGCGCCATCGGCTGGGAGGCGGCGCGCATGGTGACGCGCGGCGTACAGGGCTTCCGGGAGGAGTACATCGCGCACATCGCCACGGGCAACTGCCAGTATCACATCAATCAGCCCGTGCCCTGCGTGGCGCTGTGCCCGGCCGGCGTGGATATTCCCGGCTACATTGCGCTCATCCGCGAGGGCCGCTGCGCCGACGCGGTGCGCCTCATCCGCAAGGACAACCCCTTCCCGACGGCCTGTGCGCTCATCTGTGAGCATCCCTGCGAGGCGCGCTGCCGCCGCAACATGCTCGACGACTCTATCAACATCCGCGGCCTCAAGCGCTACGCGGTGGACAATGCAGGCGTGGTGCCGGCTCCGGTATGCGGGCCGTCCACGGGCAAGCGCGTGGCGATCGTCGGCGGCGGCCCAAGCGGCCTGAGCGCCGCGTATTACCTGCAGCTCATGGGCCATCAGTGCGATGTGTTCGAGCTGCGCCCGAAGCTCGGCGGTATGCTGCGCTACGGCATCCCGAACTACCGCTTCCCGCGCGAGCGGCTTCAGGAGGATATCGACTGTATCCTCTCCACCGGCGTGACGGTGCACTACAACACAAAGATCGGCGAGGAGATCACCATCGACCAGCTCCGAAAGGAGTTCGACGCGGTGTACGTCTCCATCGGCGCGCAGACGGACAAGAAGGTCGGCATCGAGGGCGAGGAGAGCGAAAACGTCTATTCCGCCGTGGATCTGCTCGGCTCCATCGGCAGCGACAATCCGCCTGACTTCACCGGCAAGCGCGTGCTGGTGATCGGCGGCGGCAACGTGGCGATGGACTGCGTGCGCTCCGCGCTGCGGCTGGGCGCGAGCGAGGCGAGGATCGTCTACCGCCGCCGCAAGGTCGATATGACCGCCCTGCCCGAGGAGGTGGACGGCGCGCTGGAGGAGGGCTGCGAGCTGCTGGAGCTGCACGCCCCGCTGCGCATCGAGGCGGACGCTCAGGGCCGCGCCTGCGCGCTGTGGGTGCAGCCGCAGCTCATCGGCAAGATCGACGCATGGGGCCGCGCGAAGGTCTCCTCCGCAAAGAAGGAGCCTGTGCGCATCGAGGCGGACGTGGTCGTGGTGGCGATCGGCCAGGGCATCGAGACGCGCCACTTCGAGGAGGCGGGCATGTCCGTGCGCCGGGGCAACCTCTCCGCGCTGCCGGACGGCATGGTTTCCGACCTGCCGGGCGTGTTCGCCGGCGGCGACTGCGTGACTGGCCCTGCGACCGTCATCCGTGCCATTGCGGCGGGCAAGGTCGCGGCGGCGAACATCGACAACTATCTGGGCTTCAACCACCTGATTTCCGTGGATGTCGATATTCCCGCGCCGTGCTATGAAGATAAGCACCACTGCGCGCGCGTCAACCTCACCGAAAAGCCCGCACAGGAGCGCAAAAACAGCTTTGAGCACATCGAATGCGGCATGACCGCAGAGGAGGCCGCGCAGGAGTGCTCCCGCTGCCTGCGCTGCGATCACTACGGCTACGGCATCTTCAAAGGAGGCAGAGCGGCGATATGGTAAATCTGACGATTGACGGCATCCGGGTCAGCGTACCGGAGGGAACCACCATCATGGATGCGGCGGCAGCTATCGGCGTGCGCATTCCGCGGCTGTGCTATCTGCGCGGCGTCAACGAGATCGCGGCCTGCCGCGTGTGCATCGTGGAGGTCGAGGGCAGGGATAAGCTCGTCACCTCCTGCAACAATACGGTAGAGGAGGGCATGACGCTGCACACCAACTCCCCGCGCGTGCGCCAGACGCGCAGAACCAACGTGCAGCTCATTCTCTCTCAGCACGACTGCAAGTGCGCGGTGTGCGTGCGCAGCGGCAACTGCGCGCTCCAAAATCTCGCCAACGACATGGGCTGCATCGGCAACCCGTACACGGGCGCCATCGAGCAAAGCGCGTGGGATGCGGGCTTCCCGCTCATCCGCGACAATGCGAAGTGCATCCGCTGCATGCGCTGTATTCAGATCTGCGACAAGATTCAGACGCTGGGCGTGTGGGATGTGATGGGCACGGGCAGCCGAACGACGGTCAACGTCAGTGGCGGGCGCAGGATTCAAAGCGCGGACTGCTCCATCTGCGGCCAGTGCATCACGCACTGCCCGGTGGCCGCCCTACGCGAGCGGGACGACACGGACAGGGTGCTCGATGCGCTGCACGATCCCGACCGCGTGACGGTGGTGCAGGTTGCGCCTGCAGTGCGCGCGGCGTGGGGCGAGCAGTTCGGCCTGACGCCGGAGGTGGCAAACGAAAAGCGGCTGGCGACCATCCTGCGCCACATGGGCGTTGACTATGTGTTTGACACCAACTTCGCCGCCGATTTGACGATTATGGAGGAGGGCACGGAGTTCCTGCACCGGCTGACGCATCCGGGCGAGGCGCCCCTGCCGATGTTCACGAGCTGCTGCCCAGGCTGGCTGCGCTTTGCCAAGACGCAGTATCCGGAGCTGATGCCCAATATTTCCAGCTGCAAGTCGCCTCAGCAGATGTTCGGCGCGGTCACCAAGAGCTACTTTGCCGAGAAGATGGGCATTGACCCGGCGAAGATCTGCTGCATCTCGATCATGCCGTGCACGGCCAAGAAGGATGAGTGCACATGGCCCGGCATGGACAGCGCGGGCGCAGGGCAGGACGTCGATTTCGTGCTGACTACGCGCGAGCTGGCGCGGATGATTCGCGCGGAGGCCATCGCACCGGAGGCCGTTCCGGAGAGCGAATACGATTCCCCGCTGGGCGAGTATTCTGGCGCGGGCGTCATCTTCGGCGCCACGGGCGGCGTGATGGAGGCGGCGCTGCGCACGGCCTACAGGCTGGCGACGGGCAAGAATCCCGGCGCGGACGTCTTCAAGGAAGTGCGCGGCATGAAGCCGTGGAAGGAAGCAGAGTTCAACGTCGGCGGCACGGTGGTGCGCACGGCGGTTGTCAGCGGGCTGGGCAATGCGCGCGCGCTGGTGGAGGCTTTGAGGCGCGGCGATGCGCAGTACGACTTTGTGGAGGTCATGGCCTGCCCGGGCGGCTGTGTCGGCGGCGGCGGACAGCCCATTCACGACGGCGAGGAATATGCCGAGCGGCGCGCGCCCACGCTCTATGAGCTCGACAGGAAAAAGCCCATCCGCTTCAGCCACGAGAATCCGGAGATCGTCCGGCTGTATGAGGACTATCTCGGTGAGCCGTGCGGAGAAAAGCCGCACCATCTGCTGCACGTCGAGCATCATCCGATGCGCTGACGGGTGCTATCTCTGCCTTGCCCGTGCGCGCGCGCTGTGCTATAATAAGGCATCACAACAGCAGCGGGCGGCGCGGTGCGCGGCGCGCGGACAGGAGAGGCAATGAGCGGTTACCCCAAGGTTGTCGCCGTGGTGGGCACGAACGCGTCGGGCAAGAGCGCACTGGGCGTGGAGCTTGCGAAGAAATACGGCGCGGAAATCATCTCCGCGGATTCGCGGCAGGTGTTCCGCGGGCTCGATCTGGGCAGCGGAAAGATCACGCCGGAGGAGATGCAGGGTGTGCCGCATCACCTCATCGACGTGCGCGAGCCGGGCGAGTTCTTTTCGATGGCGGATTTTCAGCGCATGAGCTATGCGGCCATCGATGGCATCCTCGCGCGCGGCCGCCTTCCGATGATCGTGGGCGGCACAGGGCTGTATGTCGATTCCGTGCTGGACGGCTATCTGCTCTCGGATACGGAGCCTGATCTCGCCTATCGTGCGGAACTGGAAAAGCTGACGACCCCTGAACTGTACGATATGCTCGTTGCGCTCGTGCCGGATGTGCAGGTGGAGCGCAACAACCGCAACCGCGTCATGCGGATGCTCGAGCGCCTGCACGACGGCGACGACGCGACGCCCGGCAAGCAGGCGCGCTACGAGAGCCTGCGCCTGGGCGTGAGCTGGCCGCGCGACGTGCTGGCGCGCCGCATCGACGAGCGGCTGGCCATGCGGCTTGAGCAGGGGATGATCGAGGAGGTTCAGGGCCTGATGGACCGCGGCGCAAGCCGGGAGTTCCTGCTCGGGCTGGGGCTTGAGTACCGCTTCATCACGCAGTATCTGATCGGGGAAATCCCGGACAGGGAGGACATGCTCGCGCAGCTCGCCCACGCCATCAAAAAGTTCGCCAAGCGGCAGATGACGTGGTTCCGCCGCAATCCGGACATCGTGTGGCTCGACATGAGCGGGGATTATATGGCGCAGGCATGTGAGGCGGTGGAGGCGTTTCTGGCGAAGGAATGACCTGACCGCGCATACCGCGCACCCCTTCCGGGCATGATGCTCCCGGGGTGATGGTATGAAGAAGCGAGGCAAGGCGCCCGGCGGCGAGGTCGGCAGGCGCGAAAGGCCGATTCCCGAAGATGCATATCCGGTCATCGACAACGACCTTGCGCGGGATAACCTCGAAAACGACCTGTCCTCAGCCGATTTGCAGGATTTGTAATCGTCTGTCGGCAACACAGAAAAGCGAAAACGGAGCGGAATGTGCCGCGTGCCGTTTTCGCTTTTTGTATCTATTCGGAATCAAGCACAAGGCCCGCCAAACGCGCGATCTCCCTCGCGGTCTGCTGCGCATCCATCGCACCCGTGTCGAGCTTCACAGTGTCAAGCGCGTCATATCTGGGCAGATAGACGAGGCTGCGCGCGATGACGTCCGGCGTACGCAGGCCCGCATCCACATCCCTTTGCAGCCGGGCGCTCAGCACATTGGGCGGCGCAATGAGGGAAATGGACGTGACGGCACAGCCATCAAGCGGCAGCCGGGAAAGCAGGCTGTCAAGAATCGCCTTCTCATGCATCACCCAGCAGAAAATGATGTATTGAAGCTCGGAGCAGGCGAGAAAGCCTGACAGCAGATGGGCAATGTTGTCCATCACCATCGCGCACGTTTCGTCGGTGACGATCAAGGGGTGCATGTCCCAGCACCAGTCGCCGTCAAGAAACGCGCAGCGCGGCAGGCTCTTTTTGAGAAGCTGGCAGGCAGTCGTCTTGCCCACGCCCATCGGCCCGCCGACGAGGATCAGGCGTTTCATAGATGGTGTTCTCCCTTCGATGCCAGCGATTTGACGAACAGCCGCTGCGGCAGGACGCCGTCCGCCTGTGCGCACGGCATTTCCTCAAAGCCGAGGGAGAGCAGCAGCGCGGCGCAGGGAAGGTTATCCATATAGCAGGTGGCCTTTACGCTGACATAGTCGCCGGAGGCGGCAAGCTGCGCAAGCAGCGCGCTCACGGCCTCGCGCGCATAGCCCTGCCGCCGCACGGCGGGCGTGACAATGAAGCCGATTTCCGCCTGACGCGAATCTTCTCCCGGCATGACGTGGAGGATGGCGACCATCCGCCCCGATGCGCGCTCCTGTGCGAACAGGCGATCGTCCCCGTCGGCGACGATGGCCTGCACGTCCGCAAAAAACGCCTCGTCCATCGCGGAGTATGGCGGGTAATTGCCGTCCATGCGGCAGGTCTCCGCATCCGAGAGCATGGCGAACAAATCCTCCGCGTCGCTCATCTGCGGCTTTCGCAGCAGCAGGCGGCGCGTGTTCATCGGCGTGAGCATGGTTCCTCCTGCATGTCAGTCGTTGTGAGGGGGCATCTGCGCCTCCTCGCCGACACACGCGCCCATCAGCTTGTTGATGGAGCGCTCCACGGCGTCGCGGCTGTTGCCCCACGGCTTGTCGGCGTTGCGGTAGTCGAACTTGAGCGTGAAGCCCTCCAGCTCGTCCTCGATGCGGCGCAGGTTGGCAAGCTCCAGCCCGGCGACGACCTTGCGGAATTCCTCGGCCTGCTTTGCATGAAGCGTCTCCTCCGCCATCTCCAGCACGAGCGCCAGATGCGGCAGGCAGAAGCCCTTCGACTGCTCGAGCATCGCCCTGAATTCAGCGTTGGCAAAGTAGAGCTGAGCGATGGTGTAGGCGTAGCGCCTGAGCGAGGCGGAGAGCTGGTCGCAGATGACGCAGCCTGCAATGCGCGCGCGGATCTTCGGGGCGGGGCCGTCGGGCTCCTTCCCGCCGCGCAGCGAGGCGAGCAGCCCGCCGCGCGCAGGCGCGCCGCCCAAAATCTTTTCCAGCGAGGCGACGACCTCCTGCATGTGCGTGTGGGTCATCAGCGCAAGGCCAAGGCGGTTGCGCCTGTCGTACATGAGCTGAAAGTGGCGCACGCAGAAGCCAACCTCGTTCGTTTTCACGCGGCAGTCGGGCTCCATGTACGCCGAGCCGAGCATACTGTCCACATACTGATCCTCGCTGTGTATGCGCAGGCTGCACAGCGGGCACTCGCAGCCCGTCTTGTAGGCATCGAGCACGGGAATGGTATCCAGCGTATATTTCATCGCAGTTTTCCTCATCCTGACAAAAAGCAGGCCGTCTTCGCGCGCACCGCGCGGGGCGGGCGGCTACGGGAGAGCGACGGGATATTTGCGGCGCGGGGCTCATAGGCTCGAGGGCGGAGAAGGGGGAGAAGCGATGCGCAGAAGGCGGTGGGTATCCTCGCGGGCGCGTCAGGCGAGGGCAAGGCGCGTCAGGCGGCGCGCAATCGTGCTGCTGATCGTGCTGGCGCTCGGCGCGCTGGCCATGCAGCCGGAGCTGCGCGCGCGCATTGCGCAGGCCGGACGGGAGGGGCTGGCTGCAGTGCAGGCGTTTGCGCAGACGGCAGGGGATGGCAGCACGCAGGCAGCGCTGACTCTGCCGGCAATGGAGGTCTGGGCGCTTCAGCTCGGCGTGTTTGATAGCGGCGAGAGCGCCGCACAGGAGCAGCAGCGGCGATCCGCCGAGGGTGTGCCTTGCGTCGTCTGGCAGAGGGAGAAAATGCGCCTGATCTGCGCTGTCGCGCTCAGCCGTGAGGGGCTTGACACGCAGGCGGCCGGAGAGCGGGAGAGCTTTGTCGTCAGGGACACGCTGCCCGAGGTGCAGCTCCGTCTGACGGCCTCGAAGGGGGAAATGGAGGACGCGCTCTCGCTGCTGCGCCTGCCCGACGCGCTGCTCAGCGCGCTGCTCAGCGACGGGCAGACGCTCGATGCGCTCGTGAGCGAGGCGGAGCGGCAGGCCGGGCGTGCGCTGAGCGCTCACCCGGAAAACGAGCTTTACACCCAGCTCGCGCAGAGCCTTGTCAACTGGTGTGCGCTGATGCGTCAGACGGCGCAGGGGAGCGACGCGCAGACTGCGCGCATCTATGCGCAGACGACGATGTGCACGCTCTGCCGCGAGCTGCGCCGGGCACTGAGCGGGGCTTAAAGCAGCGTTTCGAGGATGGCCTGTGCGCAGCGCACGCCGTCCACGGCGGCAGAGGTGATGCCGCCCGCGTAACCCGCACCCTCGCCGCAGGGATACACGCCTCGCGCGCCGGGGCTTTGCAAATTCTCCCCGCGCAGGATGCGCACGGGCGAGGATGAGCGCGTTTCCGGCCCGGTGAGCAGCGCGTCGGGAGAATCAAAGCCCTGCAGCCTGCGCCCGAGCAGCGGCAGCGCCTCGCGCATCGCGGAAACGACGAAGCCGGGCAGCAGATCGGCCATGTCGCCCAGCACGACGCCCGGTCGGTAGCTGGGCGTCACGCTGCCAGGCTGGCTGCTCGCGCGCCCGGAGAGCAGATCGCCGACTGTCTGGCAGGGGGCCTTGCCCGTACACCCGCCGAGCACGAAGGCGCGGCGCTCGATGTCGCGCTGGAGGAACATGCCTGCCAGCGGATGATCGCCCGGAAAGTCCTCCGGGCCGATGCCCACCAGCAGCGCGCTGTTGGCGTTCACGCCGTCGCGCGCCCAGCAGCTCATGCCGTTGGTGACGACGCTCTCCGGCTCGCTCGCCGCGGCGACGACGCTGCCGCCGGGGCACATGCAGAACGTGTATACGCCGCGCCCGGAGGGCAGGTGCACCGCCAGCTTGTAGTCCGCCGCGCCCAGCGCGGGATGGCCCGCAAACGCACCGTACTGAGCGCGGTCGATGAGCGCCTGCGGGTGCTCGATGCGCGCGCCGATGGAGAAGGGCTTCTGCGCCATGGCAAAATGGGATTCATGCAGCATGGTGAATGTGTCGCGCGCGCTGTGGCCGATCGCCAGCACCAGCGCGTCAGCAGGCAGCTCATGCACGCCCTGCGCGTCCTCCCAGACGACGGCGCGCAGCACGCCGTCCCGGCAGATGAGCCGGGTCATGCGCGCGCCGAAATGCACCTCGCCGCCGAGGGAGAGGATATGCTCACGCATGGCGCGCACCACGCCCGCGAGCTTGTCCGTGCCGATGTGGGGTTTGGCGTCGATGAGGATGTCCCGCGGCGCGCCGAAGCGCACGAACGTGCGCAGCACATGGGCGATGCGCGCATCCTTCGTGCCCGTGTTCAGCTTGCCGTCGGAAAACGTGCCTGCGCCGCCCTCGCCGAACTGCACGTTGGATTCGCTCTTGAAGGCGCTCTGACCGCTTTCCCAGTAGGTGGCCACGTCGCGCGTACGGGTGTCCACATCCTGCCCGCGCTCGAGCACGATGGGCTGCGCGCCGTGCTCCGCCAGCGTCAGGGCGGCGAACAGCCCGGCGGGGCCCATGCCCACGACGACGGGGCGCGGCATGGGCGCATGAGGGAGCACGCGGGGCGCGCTGCCTGTTTCGCATGGAAGCAGCTCTCCTGAGGAGGGCTCAAGCCTTGCCGCGATGCGCCGCTCGGCCTGCGCGTCCACAAGCGATACATCGAGGGAGACGACGAAGCAGACGTCGTTTTTTTTGCGCGCGTCCACGCTCCTGCGCGCGATTTCGCAGCAGGCGATCTGCGCCGCGGGCACGCCGAGGCGCTTGGCCGCGCAGGAGATCAGCGTCTTGCGCGTGTGGTCCAGGGGAAGCTTGATGTTGTGGATGCGAAGCATGTCGGTTATTGTCCTTTCTGAAGCAGGGAGAGGATGGCCTTCGCGGCGGTCAGGCCGCTGGCGACGGCGAAGTGCAGGTTATAGCCGCCGCACGGGCCGTCCACATCGAGCAGCTCGCCCGCGAGATACAGGCCGTCAAAGAGGAGGGAGCGCATCGTTTCAGGCTCAACCTCGTCAAGCGCCACACCGCCGCGCGTGACCTGCGCGGAGCGCAGCCCCTGCGTGCCCGTCACGGCAAGCGGGAAGGCGGATAGCGCGCCGAGCAGCGCGGCCCTTTCGCGCGCGGTCAGCGACGAGGCGGGCGCGTCCGCGTCGAGCCGCGCCTGCCGCAGTACGCTCTGCGCGAGCAGCCGGGGCAGCACGCCGGTCATCAGCGCCTGCGCGCCCCGGTCGGGAAAGCGCTCAATGCGCGCATCCAGCCAGCCGGGCAGCACGTCTGCCGGCACGTCGGGCAGGAGGTTCGCCAGCAGGCGCACGCGCCGCCCCTCGCCCAGCGCCTGCGCGGCCATGCCCGAGAGCTGGAATACGCACACGCCGGAGACGCCGTAGTCGGCAAAGAGCAGCTCGCCCGTTTCATGCGCTGCGTCGTGCCCATCGATTTCAAGCGTCAGCGCCGCCTGCGTGCGCAGGCCCTTGAGCGCGCGCAGCGCCGGATGCTCGCAGCGAAGCTGCACCAGCGCCGGGTACAGCGGCGTAACGCTGTGGCCCAGATCAGCAAGCAGCCGCGTGCCCGCACCGTCCGTCCCGAGATGCGGCGCGGCGCTGCCGCCCATCGCAGCGAGCAGGGCAGGGGCGCTGAGCGTCCGCCCATCTTCAAGGCTGACCGTCATGCCGCCGCGCCTGCCGGGGCACAGCGAAATGGCCTGCGCAGGCGCGATCAGGCGCGCGCGGCTGCACCCGGCGCGCAGCACGTCGAGCACGGAGGAGGCGGCCATCGTGCGCGGATAGAGCCGTCCGTCCTCGCAGGCGGTCATCAGACCCAGTTCCTCCCAGAAGCGCATGACCTCCGCGGGCGGCGTCGCGGCATAGACGCGGCGAACAAACGGCACGGCGCTGCCGTAGCACTCCGCGTCCATGACGGTATTGGACAGGTTGCAGCGGCCGTTGCCGGTGGAGAGCAGCTTCTTGCCCACGCGGTCAAGCCGCTCGACAATCGCGGTGTCGGCGCCCGCCGCCGTGAGCGCGCAGGCGGCGGAAAGCCCGGCTGCGCCGCCGCCGATGATGATGCAGTCCATAGCGTTCTCCTTTCAGGCGCCGCTCTGCGCCGCGTGCGAGAGCTCCTGCTGGCGGCGGCTGAGGATTTTTTCAAAATTGAGCAGCATCAGCGTCGTGGCAATGGCGACGGAGGTCACGTCGGCGATGGGCTCGGCCAGGTACACGCCCGTCACGCCGAAGAAGCGCGGCAGCACGATCGCCAGCGGAATGAGCAGCACCACCTTGCGCATCACGGCGATGACGAGCGAAATCTTCGCCTGCCCGAGCCCGACGAACATGCTCTGCGTGGCGTTCTGGACGCCGAAGATGCACAGCCCCGCGGCGTAGATGCGCAGACCGCGGACGGTCAGCTCCGCCAGCGCCTCATCCCGGGTGAACAGGCCGATGAACGCGCGCGGGAACAGCTCGATGAGCGCGCAGTAGGTCATCGTGAAGGCGAGCGTGGAAAGCAGCAGTGCCCTGAACGTTTTTCGCACGCGGTCCAGCTTGCCCGCGCCGTAGTTGAAGCTCATCAGCGGCTGCACGCCGTTGGTGTAGCCCATCAGCGGCGTGGTGAAGAGCTGCACGACGCTGCCGATGATCGTCATCGTGCCGACGTACATGTCCCCGCCGTAGGTCATCATGCCGCGGTTGAGAACCACCTGCACGGCGCTCTCCGTAAAGACCATCGTAAATGGCGACACGCCCAGCGCCGTGATGGAGCGGACGATGGGCCAGCAAAAGCGCACGCAGTCCGCGCGCAGGCGGATGCGCGAGCGATTTCCGGCCAGAAAGGAGAGCACCCACAGGCAGGAGACGCCCTGCGAGATGACCGTCGCCAGCGCCGCGCCGCGCACGCCCATGCCCAGCGCGAAGATGAACAGCGGGTCTAGCGCGATGTTGAGCACAGCGCCGATGAGCACGGAGAGCATCGCCTCGCGCGCGCTGCCCTGCGCGGTGATGTACGGGTTGAGCCCGAGCACGAGCTGCACAAACGCCGTGCCCAGCAGATACACGGTGAGATAGTCCCGCGCGTAGGGCAGCGTATTTTCGCTCGCGCCGAAGGCCGTGAGCAGCGGCGCCATGAAGGCGTAAAAGACGGCCATCAGCGTCGCGGAGGTGCACAGCAGCATGAACGCCGATGCGCCGAGGATGCGCTCTGCGCCGTCCTGCCGCCCCTCGCCGAGCTTGATGGAGGCCAGCGGCGCGCCGCCCGCGCCAAAGAGCGAGGCGAACGCCGAGATCAGCGTGATGATGGGAAAGGTCAGCCCCACGCCGGTGAGCGCATAGGCGCCCACGCCCTCGATGCTGCCGATGTACATGCGGTCGACCATATTGTAGAGCATATTGATCGTCTGCGCGACGACGGAGGGCAGGGCGAGCCTGAGCATCAGGCGGCCGATGGAGCCCTGCCCCAGATCGGGCGCAGCAGAGCGGGATTGTTTCATAAAAAGCCATCCTTCTGCCGCGGCATTGTCGCTGAAATTGCGCGGCTTTCCGGTATTATACCACACGCCCGGCAAAAAACACAACGCGCTCACGCGTGTTTGCGCGCATAGACGCAGGCGTGTGACCATATATATGGAGAGAAAAACAGGCCGGCTGCGTCCGGCGGAACGGAGGACGAAATGATTCACAGATTTGCGCTGGCGTATACCCCCGGACAGGAGGATCGCATGGTGAGCGTGTATGTGCCCGAGGGCGGCGGCAGGTTCCCGGTCATGTACATGTTCGACGGACAGAATGCCTTTGAGGACGGCGAGGCCGCCTATGGACGAAGCTGGAATCTGGACACATTTCTGAGTGGCTGGGGCAAGGGCATGATTCTCGTGGCGATGCAGAGCAGCATGGAGCGCGACAGGCGGCTTTCGGAGTACTGTCCCTATCACCTCGTGCCCCGGCTCTGGGAGGGGCTGCGCGGCCACGGGCGCGAGACGCTTGCGTGGATCGTGGACGAGCTCAAGCCGAGGATCGACGCCGAATTTCCCACGCTGCCCGAGCGCGCGTGCACCGGCGTGATGGGCGCGTCGATGGGCGCGCTGATAAGCCTGTACGCCGTCACGGCGCGCAACGACGTGTTCTCCAAGGCGGCGTGCATCTCGCCTGCGCTGAGCTCGTGCTATGTGCAGGCGCTTCGCCAGATCAAGGGCGACCGGATAGACCCCGATACGCGGGTGTATCTATCGTGGGGCGAGTGTGAATCCCGCGACGCGCGTTCCCTCGCCCATACTAGCGCGCAGCATCTGGAGATCGCCAACCTGCTCATGGCGCAGGGTGCGCGGGTCTATCCGTATCTTCAGGAGGAGGGACGCCACTGCGAGGCGGACTGGAGCCGGCAGACGGGCGAAGCCATGCGCTTTCTGTGGCTGGAATGACTCAGGGCGGCGCGCTTTGCAGAAAACCTGAGAAAAAACCAAATATTGGCGGACAGGGTGCAATTTTTGCCCTGTCCGCTTCGTCATACAAGGAGAGGATACAAACGCTTCGGCGCGGGGGGAGGAATACGGATGAGACGAAGACTTACAGCCCAATGGATAGGAGCGGCGTGCGCGCTGCTCATGCTGCTGGCACTGCCCTGCGCGCCGGGACGCGCCGAGGATGCGGCTGTGACGGGGGAACGCCTGCTGGAGGTTCTGCCCATCCTGCCTGAGAGAACCCGTGCGCTGACGCGCTGCGAGGAGGCACCCTTTGAGCCCATCGCCCTGCGCGCGCAGGACTTTGACCGCATGGACATGGCATTTCTGCAATCGCTTGGCCTTGATGAAAGCCGCGTGCAGGACGTGTCGTTTAGTGGGCAACAGACGTGGACGGGTGTGACGAGCGGCGGACGGACGGTGACGCTGCTGTTCTGCGGCGCCTACGGCGAGGAGATCTTCGTCTTTGACCGTCCTGCGGGCGACACGGAGCGGCTCGTCGACGTGCTCTACTGCGGCTCAAGCGTCCCTGCGGAGGCGGGGCTGGTTTCCTGCGGGAGTGAGGATTATTTGCTGGTGACCGATTACGGCCACGGCACGGGCACGCTGACGCGCTGCACCAGCCTCTACAGTCTTAACAGGCGCAGCGTTTGTCTGCGCTATCTGCGCGAGGGCAGGCTCAACGAGGAGGGCGTGACTGCGCAAATCGTCACGCACACAAGCCTTGACGATCATCTGAACGGCTCCGCGGTGCTCGAGCCGGGCGAGCCGCTGCTGCTCTACAGCTACGTCGCCGTGACGGCCAGTGATTCGGCTGATCCGCGCAATACCCGGGTGCTCTCGCAGCGCTGCACGGTCTATGGCTTCGAGGCGAGGGAAGGCGGCTTCGTGCCAACGCTCGAGCGGACGTTTGCCGGAATCGCACCGTCTGTCATTGAGGGCATGAGTGTGGATGAGTTGGCCGGAAGTGCGCTGACCGTCGATGGCATGACGGACGTGCCGCCGGAGGATGTGCGCAGGCAGCCGGGTGTCCTCGAGGATGAGGCGCTTGTGCGCGATTTGCAGGCCGTCGGGCGCAGGGCGCGCGTCGTCAACGCGGACTGGGTGAATCTTCGCCAGAGCACGAGCAAGAGCTCGCCCGCGCTGACTGCTGTAGACAGCACCCAAACGGTGACCATTCTGCGCGAACGCTGCGGCGAGGACGAGGGCTGGACGCGTGTGCTCTTTGTGGATGGGCAGAACACGGCGTGGACGGGCTACATCTGGTGGAGCTTTCTTGAAAAGAAATAAGGGGATGAAGTTATGAAGAAATGTGCGGCAATGCTGCTCTTTCTGCTGGTGCTGCTGACAGGTGCGGCGGCAGAGGAAGGCTGGCCTGCAAACGGCTACTGGACGTTCCCGGGGACGGCGCTGCCGGAGGGGCTGCGCGCATCGCTGGATGAGGCGGGCTTTTCCGAGGCGCAGGTCATCGATGGCGCGGCGGAAAGGCGCTTTGGCCAATGGATGTACGCGGAGCTCATCGTGCGTGATGCTGCGGGCGATGTGCTCATCGGCGGCCTGTATGAGGGCGACGACACGCAGCGCTGGCTGCTGACCGCCTCGCGTACGGCGCTGCGGCAGGGCGAGGAAGCGCATATCGTCTGCGAGGGAGAAAAGTACGGGTATACCGCAGATGATGTGAGCCAGATGGGCGCGTGCCAGAAATTTGAGCTGGTCTACCCGGATGCGACCTACCGCTGGTTTCTGGGCACAGGCGGTTGGTGGCTTTTCTCCATCACGACGGCGCAGGAGAGGCTTGATGTGAACAAGGATTCCGTTGCCTTGATCGATGAACAGGCTGGCGGCGCCGTGCAGACCGTCTACTGCGATTTGCCCGTCACGCTGGAGGAATTTGACATCACGGCCTATCCCACGCGCTTTGAGGAGCTTGCACGTCGCGCTGAAACGCTGCCGCAAAGCGACAGGACGCAGGCGCGGCTGTGCCATACAAGGGACGAGGGGGACGAGTTTTTCTACGACGATGAGCCGCCGGTGCTGCTCTATGCCGCGCCCGATACTGGCTCAAGGGTTGTCGCGCGCAGCTACAGCGGTGTGAACGCCGAGGCGCTGGAGGAGCGCGGGGACTGGGTGCGCCTGCGCATCGGCGGCGTGCTCGAGGCGTGGGCGCGGCGGCGCGACGTACTGCTAGGCGGCGAGCGCGCGCAGCAGTTTGACTGGGGCGGGCAGAGCGCGCGCGTCTATACCGTCGGGGCGCAGCGGACGCAGCCCGTCTATGCGCAGGCAGACAAGGGCGCGCCGGTGCTTGCTGAGCTGGAGGTCTTTGCCGGTGTGAGCATACAGGCGATTCTGGAGGGCGGGGACTGGCTGCTCGTTGAGAAGGATGGCGACGTGTTCGGCTACATGCGCGGCGACGCCGTGAGCGAGGCCGACAACTATTACGATGCGTGGATCTATTCCGAGGACCCGGCGCTGCGGCTCAACCTGCGCGAGCAGCCGGACAAGGGCAGCCGCTCGCTGGGCAAGTATTACAGCGGCGTGCATGTCGTCCGCCTGAACCCGGAGAAGTGCGCGGTGGGCTGGACGAAGGTCATCATCGAGGGCGTGAGCGGCTGGGTGCAGTCGCAATACCTCGATTTCGGCTCGTGCTACAATGGCCGTGAATGGCTGCCGCCCATCGGTGTCGTGCAGAGCGTCAACAGCAAGGGGCTGAACCTGCGCGCAGAGCCGTCGGGCGAGGCGGAGGTTCTCGGCGCGTATCCGAAGGGAACGCGGGTGGAAATCCTCGGCGTGACCGGAGCGTGGGGCCATGTGCGCCTGAGGGACGGCAGCACGGGCTACATGATGCTCAAGTATCTCGGCGGCGAGCCGAAGCGCGCGGCGGAAAACAGCTTTGCGCTGCGCGGGGATGTGCAGCTCGGTTCAGCGGGCACGAATGCGCAGAGCGTCACGCTCCGGGCGGGGACGCGCGTGCGCATTGCAGAAAGGCCGCACGGCGCATGGTATTATGCACAGCGCACACAGGAGGACGGCGAGGGCTGGCAGGTGGTATTTGGCGAGCAGGAGACCATCTGGGTGGCGCAGGGAGAGGACATCGCACAGACAGCGGTGAGCAATCTCATGCTGGACTGGTAACACAAGGAGGTATGCATATGCAGCCAATGAGGAAGATGCTTTTTGCGCTGGCGGCGATGCTTGTGCTGCTGCCCTGCGGTTCACTTGCGAACAGCTGGGGGCTACCGGGCGCGCTGTTTCAGCTGTTTCACGACGATGCGGCATACGCGGACTACCATATGGCCGAAAGCGACGCGAGGACGTCGAAGGGCCGTCCCGGAGAGGTTGCGGCGTTTGTGATGGAGAGCCGCTATCATCGGGAGCTGTTTGTCGCGCGCATGCAGGCGGATGGGCACTATACCGTCGAGGCGCGCTCCACGCTCGCCATATTGCAGGAGGACAGCGGGGATTTTTTCCTCACGCTCGAGGATGATTCGTGCCTGACCTTCGGCGAGCGGGGGCTCTGCTCGTATACGTTTGAATACATGCCGTTTTCTGCTGCGCAGGGAGGGCGCTGGGTGCTGACCGGCGCAACAATGACGGCGTCCGTCTCGGACAGTTCGCACGAATTTGTGTCGAGCACTTTGACCGTGACGCGCGGGGCGGATGAATGGGATACAACGTATACAATCACCACGCCAGGGCAGGCGGACGCGCGCTGGATGACGGATATCATTGTTCTCTGGGATACGCCGGAGCGGGAGGGGCCGGGCATGAATGTGTTCAATGTC
>JALFHA010000025.1 GCA_022776785.1 Clostridiales bacterium
CCCAGCTCATCCGAACGGCGAATGATCTCCCGCAGCGCCTCCACGCCCGCCTTGTGCCCGAAGGAGCGCGGCATCCCGCGCTTCTGCGCCCAGCGCCCGTTGCCGTCCATGATGATGGCGACATGACGCGGCAGGCTCTGCCGGTCAAGCACAATCTCCTTTGCAGCGCTCTGCGCCTCATCCTTGCCGAAAAACGCCAACTCTATCCCGCCTTCCTTACTCTGTAAGTCCTTCTGCAAAGCTCCGGACTCGGTCGCAAAGCAACGGGCCAACCATCACTTTGTCGGTAATGCAACCGGCATCATACCGGTTTTATGCGCATGTATGAAAAACGGGCCTCGCAGAGCGTCCGCTCGACAAAGCCCGCTTCTTGTACGTTCTTCTCCGTTTGGACAAAACCCTTCGCTTACTCTCCGCACGCCTCGTCCCCAAGCGGCTCAAGGAAGCGCGCGGCGGTCAGCTCGCCGCCCTCGCAGGCGTATACGACGCGCAGCACGCCCTCCTGCGTCCCTGCGCGCCGGGGCGCAGCCGTCAGCGTCACGCGCGGCGCAATCCCCTGCGCCTCAAGCAGGCGCGTTGCCTCCTCAAGCGGAAGCCCGAGCAGGTTCTCCCGCATCAGCGAACCTCCATGATCTCCTTTTCCTTATCGGCGGTGATCTTGTCCACATCCTTGATGTTGGCGTCGGTCAGCTTCTGAATGGCCTCCTCCGCCTTCTTCTGGTCGTCCTCAGTGATCTCGCTGTTCTTCTTGAGCTTCTTCACCTGATCGACGGCATCGCGGCGGATGGCACGCACGGCGACCTTGCTTTCCTCAGCGGTCTTGCGCACGAGCTTGGTGAGCTCCTTGCGGCGCTCCTCGGTCAGCTCCGGCAGCATCAGGCGGATGACCTTGCCGTCATTGGAGGGGGTCAGCCCCAGATCACTGGCCTGAATCGCCTTGGAGATTTCCTTCACCATCCGGGCCTCGAACGGATTGATCTGCAAAACGCGCGGCTCCGGCGCGGAGATGTTCGCCACGCTCTTGAGCGGCGTCTGCGAGCCGTAGTAATCGACGGTGATGCGGTCAAGCAGTTGGGGGTTGGCGCGGCCTGCGCGGATGGCCATCAGGTCGGCGCGCAGCACGTCCTTGGTCTTGTTCATCTTTGTCTTCGCGTTTTCCTGAATTTCGGCAATCGTCATGGGAGCAGCCTCCTCGAATTTCTTTTTCTTTATTTTACCCCACGACATGCGCCTTTGGCAAGCCCTTTTGGACAATCCGCACGGATTTCGCACGATTTTGCCGTGTTAAAAGGTAATCCTGTCTGCGCCTGATTCCTCGCCTTGCGAAACTCCCCGGTCCGAAGAAGTGCCGCCGTTCCCATCCCTCGCCTGTGGAGCCAGGAGCTTCATTGCGCGCCAAGTGCTTCCGCCAAGGCGCTTTTGTACGCATTCATCTGCGCGCCGAGAATCGGCTCGCCGATCACCCTGCCCTCGCTGTCAACCAGCACCGTCGTCGGCACGCCGACCAGCCCCGAGCAGTACTGCGCAAGCGCGTCGTCGAGCACCAGGCTGACAAACGGCGCATCGGCCTGAGCAAGGATCTGTGCGGCCTTTTGCGCCGTCTTTTCATCGCCGAGCATCGCATCCGTTACCACGCCGATGAGCTGCACATTCTCGGGCAGCTCGCGCATCCACGCCCCCAGCTCCGGCATTTCATTGATGCACGGGCCGCAATAGGTGCCCCAGAAATTGATGATGGTCACGTCCTTCTCCGCAAAGATGGCGCTTGTCACGTCGTTGCCGGAAAGATCCTTTGTCGCAAACTCCGGCAGAACGTCGCCCCTGGCAACGGTTTTCTGGCTCACGACGGGGATATACTCGATAAATTCCTCCGGGCTGCTCAGCGCCTCGCGGCAGGCCTGCCACCCGGCGATCTCCGCCTCGCTCTGGACGGCAAGCGCCTCCTCATCGAGCGCGTCGTGCGAGGACAGCCAGTACATGTAGCCGTTGTGCTCGCCCAGCGCCGTGAGCTGCGTCTCGTCAAAGGGCATCTGTCCGAATTGCTTCGTCTTGGCGTACTGCTCGCTGCTCATGATGAAGACCACATTCAGTAGGTTCTGGTGAGCGTAGTAATCCTCCGCCAGCGCATCAAACTGCTCTTCATTCTCTGCTTCGACGGCCTCCAGCAACTGCTCAAACGCGTTCTCCCTGTATTCGGGATTCATGCAGGTGATCGGCAGACAGAGCACCGTGCCGTAATTCTCGACATATGCTTCAAGTCCGTACTGCGAAAGCAGCGCTTCATCGACCCTCAGGCGGATGCCCGCCTCGTCATAATCGACCGTCACCGTCTGCGCCAGGCAGGAGACGGTCATCAGCATCAGCAGCAACGCGGCCAGCGCGCATACAAGCCTTTTCAGCATGGTATTTCTCTCCTTTTGCTTCATTTCTTGTTTCATTTCTTGTTTCATCTGAAAAATGCGGGCAGCCGCGGGAATCGCCTTCCCGGGCCGCCCGCTTGCAGGGTTTCGTTTTACGGATGCACCACCGTGCCCATGTCGTCGCCCTCGATGACGCGCAGGATGTTCTGCGGGTCATCCAGACCAAAGACGCGGATGCACGGCACGCTGTTCTCGCGGCAGATGGTGATGGCCGAGGCGTCCATCACCTTGAGGTCGCGCTCCTGAACCTGCTGATAGGTCAGGTCTTTGAGCAGCTTCGCATCGGGGTTGACGCGCGGATCGCTGTCGTAAACGCCGTCCACATTTTTCGCCAGCAGGATGGCGTCCGCGCCGATCTCCACGGCGCGCAGCGCGGCGGCGGTATCGGTGGAGAAGAACGGGTTGCCCGTGCCGCAGGCAAAGATCACGATGCGCCCCTTTTCGAGATGGCGGATGGCGCGGCGATAGGTGTACGGCTCGCAGAAGCGGGTCATCTCCACCGCGGACATGACGCGCGTGGGAATGTCAAGCCGCTCGATCGCGTCCTGCATGGCGATGGAGTTGATGGCCGTGCCGAGCATACCCATGTGGTCGGCATTGACGGCGGTCATCTTCGCCGCCGGGCCCTGACGGCCGCGCCAGATGTTGCCCGCGCCGATGACAACGGCTATTTCCGTGCCCGTGGCGTGAAGCTGGCCGATCACCGCAGCCACGCGGTCAATCTGCTCAAAGTCAAAGAGCCTGCCGTGGTCGCCCAGCGCCTCGCCGCTGAGCTTGATCAGAACGCGCTTATACTTTGCCATGTCAATCTCTTTTCCTTTCTCATTTTCAAAAAAGGGACATGCGGCTTTCGCATGTCCCCCGAGGATGCTTACTTCTTCATCTTCGCCTGCTCGGCAGCGATGTCAGCCGCGAGATTGTCCTGACGCTTCTCAAGACCCTCGCCGCGCTCAAAGCGCACGAAGCGAACCACATCGGCCTTGCCGCCGATCATCTTGCTGACGGTGACGTCGGGATCCTTGACGAACGGCTGCTCGAGGAGGCACACTTCCTTGTAGTACTTCTCGATGCGGCCCTCGACCATGCGCTCGACGATCTTCGCCGGCTTGCCCTCGTTGAGCGCCTGCTGGGTGAGCACCTCGCGCTCCTTCTCGAGGTTGGTGGTGGGCACCTCCTCGCGGCGGACGAACTGCGGGTTCGCTGCGGCGATGTGCATAACCAGATCGTGGCTGATGGTCTTGACCTCGTCGGTGACCTCAGCGCAGGCCAACTCGACCATGACGCCGATGCGGCCGCCCATGTGGATGTAGGTATCCACCATGCCGCCCTTGGGATCGAAGCGGGCAAAGCGGCGGACGGAGATCTTCTCACCGATGGAGGCGGTCGCCTCACCGATCATGTCGTTGACGGTCTTGGTCTCATCCGCGTAGAACGGCTGAGCGAGCATCTCCTCGACGTCCGCCGGCGCCTTGACGGCGACGTGCTTGGCAAAATCGCGGCACAGCGCCTTGAAGCGATCGGTATTGGCGACGAAGTCGGTCTCGCAGTTGACCTCGATGACGACGCCCACGCCGCACTCCTCGCAGACGTAGCAATCCACCATGCCCTCGGCGGCGATGCGGCCGGCCTTCTTGGCGGCGGCGGCGAGGCCCTTCTCGCGCAGGAAGTCGATCGCCTTGTCCATATCGCCCTCGCAGGAGACGAGCGCCTTCTTGCAGTCCATCATGCCAGCGCCGGTGCGCTCGCGCAGCTCCTTGACCAGAGCAGCGGTAATTTCAGCCATAATTCGTTCCTCCAGTGCTTGTCAAATACGTTTGCTCAGTCAGGAGATTACTTCGCCTCGGCGACCTCGGCCTGCTCGCCCTGCTTGCCCTCAAGCACGGCGTCGGCCATCTTGCCGGCGATGAGCTTCACGGCGCGGATGGCGTCGTCGTTGCCCGGGATGACGTAATCGATCTCGTCGGGATCGCAGTTGGTGTCGACGATGGCGACGACCGGGATGCCCAGCGCGCGCGCCTCGGTGACGGCGATGTGCTCCTTGCGCGGGTCAACCACGAACAGGCAGCCCGGCAGGTTCTTCATCTCGCGGATGCCGCCCAGGTTGGCGACCAGCTTCTCGCGCTCGGCCATCAGCTTGATGACTTCCTTCTTCGGGAGAACCTCGAAGTCGCCGCGCTCCTCCATCGCGTCGATCGCGTTCAGGCGCGCGATACGGGTCTTGATGGTGCGGAAGTTGGTCATCATGCCGCCCAGCCAGCGGTTGTTGACATAGAACATGTTGCAGCGCTTGGCCTCGGACTCAATGGACTCCTGAGCCTGCTTCTTGGTGCCGACGAACAGGACGCTCTTGCCCTCCATCGCCACCTGGCGGACAAAGGCATAGGCCTCGTCGATCTTGCGGACGGTCTTCTGCAGATCGATGATGTCGATGCCGTTGCGCTCGGTGAAGATGTACGGCGCCATCTTGGGGTTCCAGCGGCGGGTCTGGTGGCCAAAGTGCACACCGGCCTCGAGCAGCTGCTTCATAGAGATTACTGCCATGGGGATATTCCTCCTTTTGATTAAACCCTCCCTGCATCCTTGTCACATGCGGACCGGACCGCCCGGCAGGCGCACGAAACTGACGCAGGTGCGTTTTCCGTAAGATGATACCATATCATGACGGGAATTGCAAGAGAAAAAGCGGGAATTTCCGGCTTTTCTCCCTGTTTTTCTTCAT
>JALFHA010000337.1 GCA_022776785.1 Clostridiales bacterium
ATTACGTTTCTGGACATTCCGGCCTATCAGGCCGTGGGCATCGCGCTGGCCTCGGACGTGCTGGCCAGCGCCGCCTCCGCCTTCACCTACTACAGGAACAGGAACATCGACGTGCGCAACGGCCTGATTATGATGGCCGCCGTGCTTGTGATGACGATGGTGGGAAGCTGGGCGTCAAGCCTTGTGCCCAACAGCACGATGGGCAGCTTCTCCACCGTCATGACGCTGCTGCTGGGCATCAAGTTCCTCGTCAGGCCCGTGATGACGACCAAGCAGGCGATGGCGGGCGTCTCCAAGGGCAAGCGCGCCGTGCAGTCGGTTGTCTGCGGCTCTCTGGTCGGCTTCATCTGCGGCTTCGTGGGCGCGGGCGGCGGCATGATGATGCTACTGGTGCTCACCAGCGTGCTGGGCTATGAGCTCAAGACCGCCGTCGGCACGAGCGTGTTCATCATGGCCTTTACGGCGCTGACGGGCTCGGTTTCCCACTTTGCCATCGGCGGCATGCCGGATCTGACCGTGCTCGCGCTGTGCGTCGCCTTCACGCTGATCTTTGCGCAGCTCGGCGCGCGCATGGCCAACCTCGCCGAGCCCAAAACGCTCAACCGCGTGGTCGGCGTGATTCTCGTCATTCTGGGCAGCGCCATCCTGCTGGTGAATCTGCTGGCCTGACGCATCAGCGGGCGGGCAGACGCATATCCTGTGCAAGCGCAGCTTTCTGCCCGCACGGGCAGCTATCCCCTTTCAAAACAACGCAAGGAGGAATCGCACATGAAAAAAACGAAAGACAGTCCCCTGCTCAAAACCATCAAGGGCATCCGGCTCAACGCCTCCCTCGCAGCGCTGGCCTACCTGATTCTGGGCGTGGTGCTGCTGCTCCTGCCCAACACGAGCAAACGCGTGCTCTGCACGCTGGTGGGCGTCGGCGTGACGGCCTACGGCCTGTTCAGCATCCTCGGCTTCCTGCTGGACAGGGAGACGGACGGCCTCTCCGTCGAGCTGGTGATCGGCGTGGCAGCGCTGGCCTTCGGCCTGTTCTCCCTGCTCAACTCCAGCTTCCTGATGGATTTCCTCATCATCTCGCTGGGGCTTGTCATCGCGGTGAGCAGCGTGAGCAGCATCAAGCGCGCGCTGAACCTGAAGAACTTCGGCTACAGCTACTGGTGGGTGTCGCTGGCGGTGGCTGTCGTGACGCTTGTCGTCGCGCTGACCTTCGTCTTCTGCCCGGGCGTCTACGGCGACCTGCTCATGCGCATCATCGGCTCCATTCTGATCGTCGAATCCATCGGCGATCTGCTCACCATCCATCGCCTCTCCAAGCTGGCCAAGGACGTCAAGGCCACCTACACCATCAGGTGAATGCGGCTTGATCGGGAGCCCCCGCGGCGGGACTCCCGATTTTTCTGCGTCCACGCGAAAAATGCAGAAAAAGGCATTGACAAATTTCCCCTTCGGCAGTATAATCTTGTTTGTTCGGATTGATAGCTCAGTCGGTTAGAGCACCCGCCTGATAAGCGGGAGGTCGGTGGTTCGAGTCCACTTCAATCCACCATATTCCTCAGTAGCTCAATGGCAGAGCATTCGGCTGTTAACCGAAGGGTTGTAGGTTCGAGCCCTACCTGGGGAGCCAATATCATCCGAATCGAGTGTTCTATGGTGGACACAGGTTCGGATTTTTTCTTTTCTTCCAGTATGATGACGCCCCAAGCAGACGGCGCAACGAGGCTCCTTCCCCACGGGCAAAAAAACTTGCGGCAGGGACTTGCGATTCCCTGCCGCTGTTGCTTTATGCCGTCAATTCTTCCGGTTACCATTCCGCGTCTAATACTAAACTCAAATTAAATTGAACATTTCGTGAATATATGTTATAATAATCTTGGGTGATGGAGATGAGAGGCAAAGCAATAAGCGAACAAGCATATCAGGAAATCGTTGAAGCAGAAAAGCGAACGACGGATAAACGATTGTCAAAGAAACTCAGCATACTGCTGTTGCGATTTGGCGGGAAAAGCATAGCTGAAATAGCAGAGCAAATGAACTGTTCGGTTTCAAAGGTAAGACGGTTAATAGCGGAGTATCGCAGGGATGGTCTTGCAGAATATATGCGGTCAAAGTATGCAGGAAACCATCGGAGCCTCAGCATAGAAGAAGAAAACGAAATCCTGTCCTCTTTTGAGAAAAAGGCAGATGCAGGCCAGATTATCACGGTACAGGATATCAAAAGAGCCTTTGACGAACGAATTGGCAAAGATACCGGCCGCGGGTACATTTATATGCTGCTCAAGAGACACGGGTGGCGCAAAGTTATGCCAAGAGCCAAACATCCGAAAAAAGCAAACGAAGAGGCAATCGAAGCCTCAAAAAAATTAAAGACAACATAAGGATTTTGGCAGCCCAAAATCCGAAGAAAAAGGTAAGAGTTTTCTTTCAGGATGAAGCTGGTTTTGGAAGAATCAACAAACCCAAGAACTGTTGGTGTCCACACGGTACTCGTCCCGCAGTACCGTGTCATCACATCAGGGAATACCGCTATGTATATGGTGCAGTTGATCCAATAGAAGGCGAGAGTTTCTTTCTCATCATGCCGTACTGCAATACAGAATGTATGCAAGTCTTTCTGAATCAGCTTGAAGCGACATATCCAGATGATATCATAGCCATCATCTGTGATGGCGCTGCATGGCACCAATCTGGAAAACTTAAAATCCCGAAAAACATGATTCTTTTAAGAATCCCACCCTATACGCCTGAGATGAATCCCATTGAGCAGATCTGGCGCGAATTGCGAACCAGGGGCTTTTGTAATGAGGTGTTTTCCACATTGGAAAAGGTGGTTGAGCGTCTTTGTGAGACAATCAACCACCTTACTAGGGAGACTATTATCAGTATTACCGGGCGAGAGTGGATACGGTCTATTTTAATTTGAGAATAGTATAATACTATTTTGCGGCTAAAATCTAGCTTTGCAGAATCAGCCCCCGTTTCAATCGTAGGATGCTTCGCATCCTGCTCTGAAACTGCTTTTTCTTTTGAACAATAAGGGAACATTGGGCTGCCGCCCAAACCTGCTTGAGGGA
>JALFHA010000355.1 GCA_022776785.1 Clostridiales bacterium
CAGCATGCTGGAAAACGACAACGTCGCCAACCGCACGCTCTTTGCCAGCGGCAAGATTGCGATGTATCTCTCCGGCATCTACGATGTGCCTGAAATCATCAAGGCGAACCCCGACCTGAACTTCGCCTGCGCCATGGTGCCCACCGGCAACGGCGCCGAGCGCTCCACCATTCTGGGCGGCTGGTCCGTCGGCATCTCCGCTGCCTCCAAGAACAAGGATGCGGCGTGGGAGTTCGTCAAGTTCCTCACCAGCCCCGAGGTTGCCAAGCTCTACACCAACACCTTCACCGGCACCTGCGATCCGGCCGTGCGCTTTGAGAGCGTGTCCGAGGAGATCGTGAAGCCGAACGCCGAGGCCCTGCAGTACGCCAAGGCGCTGCCGAGCGTGGGCTGCATCGTCGGCATCCGCCAGGCGATTTTCGACAACCTCTCCCAGACGCTGTCCGACAGCCTGACCGTCGAGGAGGCTGTCCGCCAGCTCGACGAAGCGGTGAACAAGCTGCTGGCTGAGTAATCCCGAAAAGGACGCCTCTGCAGAAGCCGCCTTTTGAAGCCGGGCCGACTGCCGGAAACGGGCGGTTGGCCCGGCTCTTTTCAAAGGAGTGAGAGTAAAAGGATATGGGAAAGAAGATTGTACGCTCCGGCGTGCTGTATGTGGCGCCTGCCTTTGCCATCGTGGCGTTGGTTATGCTCTATCCGCTGCTGTACACGCTGGTGATGGGGTTCTTTGAGAACACGCTGTTCATGAAGGCGCCTGAATTCTGCGGCGTGGAGCAGTATGCGGCGCTCTTCAGGGACAAGGTGTTCACCGGCTCGATTGTCCACACGCTCGAATGGACGGTCGGCAGCGTGGTCTGTCAGTTCGCGCTGGGCTTTGCGATGGCGCTCGTGCTGCACCAGAGCTTCGTGCGCGGCAAGACGGTGCTGCGCATCCTGCTGATGGTGCCGTGGGTGCTGCCCAGCATCATCGGCTCGGCCGTATGGAAGTGGATGTACAACGCGGATTACGGCCTGATTAACTATGTGCTCAGCTCGCTGGGGCTGATCGACGGCTACCAGACGTGGCTCTCCTCCCCGGACAGGGCCATGCTCTCGGTCATCGCCGTCAACGTGTGGAAGATGTTCCCCTATGTCATGCTGATGATTGAGGCCTCGCTTCAGGGCGTCTCCAAGGATTTGAAGGAGGCGGCGCTGATTGACGGCGCGGGAAAGCTGGACATCTTCAGGAACGTCACCTGGCCGGCCATTGCGCCGCAGTGCTACTCCGTGCTGCTGCTGCTGACGGTCTGGACGCTCAACGCCTTCACCTTTGTCTACAACCTGACGGAGGGCGGCCCCGCGCACGCCACCGAGGTGATGGCGATGTTCATCTACAGAAAGGCGTTTACGGACTTTGACTTCGGCATGGCCTCGGCGGCGAGCACCGTGCTGTTCCTGATCTGCATGGCGGTCAGCATGGTCTACATCCGGATGACGCGGGAGGAGGAGACGGCATGAAAAAGAGAAGCATCGGCGGCGTGACCTGGCAGGCCGCGACATACCTGATCCTCCTTGTGATGATCGTCATCTCCGTGTTTCCGGCGGTGTGGATGCTCTCCACCTCCATCAAGTCGCCCACGGAGCTGTTTGACAACCCGCCGGAGATCATCCCCGACGAGCCCACGCTGAGCAACTACACGGCCGTGCTGCACAACTCCAAGATGTATCAGGCCTTCTTCAACAGCGTGATGGTGACGGCGGCGGTGGTGCTGCTGACGCTGGTCGTCTCCGTGCTGGCGGGCTACGGCTTTGCGCGCTTCCGCTTCAAGGGCTCCGGCGTGCTGAAGGTGGGGCTGCTCTTCGGGCAGATGATTCCCAGCGTGGTGCTCATCATCCCGCTCTACTTCCTGTTTTCCCGGGCGGGAATGCTGAATACCCGCGGCGCGCTGGTCATCGCGGATATGGCGCTGACGATCCCGATGGGCGTCATCATGCTCAGCTCGTTCTTTGAGGGCGTGCCCAGAGAGTTGGAGGAGGCCGCCAAAATGGACGGCTGCACGGGCATCGGCGCGCTGTTCCGCGTGGTGCTGCCCGTAGCCAAGCCGGGCCTGATTTCTGTGGCGATTTACACGTTTATTCACGCGTGGGAGGAATTCCTCTTCGCGCTCAATTTGACGACCTCGAGCAGGACGCGCACGCTGCCCATCGCCATCAGCATGTTCTCAGGCGAGTTCGCGGTGGACTGGGGCGCGACCATGGCGGCGGCAACGGTTGTAGCCATGCCCGTGCTGCTCATCTTCCTGCTGTGCAACCGGTATTTTGTGCAGGGCATGGCGGACGGCGCGGTCAAGGGCTGAGTGGTCAGACAGAACAGGAGGAGAACTATGGATTATCGCGAGTACGACGAAGCGCTCAACAGGGTGAGAACGCTTTCCCGCCCGTCGGAGCTGCGCATCACGGATCTCAAGGTCTGCAAGGTGGATCTGCCGCCGTGGGGCTGCAACCTGATCCGTTTGGAGACCAATCAGGGCATCTGCGGCTACGGCGAGATGCGCGACGGCTGCAGCCCGACCTATGTCAAGATGCTCAAGAGCCGCCTTGTCGGGGAGAACCCCTGCGAGGTGGACAGGCTCTTCCGCAAGATCAGGCAGTTCGGCGGGCAGAGCCGCCAGGCGGGCGGCGTGTGCGCCGTGGAGCTGGCGCTGTGGGATCTGGCCGGCAAGGCCTACGGCGTGCCGGTGTATCAGCTGCTGGGCGGACGCTTCCGTGATAAGGTCCGCCTCTATGCGGACACCCATATCGAGGATGGCCGCGCAACCGGCACGCTGATGGCGCCGGAGGACGTGGGCAGGGTACTCAAGGGCTATATGGACGAGGGCTATACCGTGCTCAAAATCCTGAGCGTAGAGCTGCTGCTGGCGCAGCCGGGCAACACCTGCGGGCCGCTTGACTGGATGCGGGAGCTGCGCGCGGCGGAGGACGAGGTGCGCCGCGTCGCCCGGACGGGCACGACGGCGGAGGTCTCCGCGGCCAACGCGCGGCTGTACGATTTCAACCGCATCGCGCATCCGTTCACCAATATGCACGTCACGGAAAAGGGGCTTGATGAGCTGGAGGACTATATCGCGCGGGTGCGCAGCGTCATCGGCTACGAGGTGCCGCTGGCGATTGACCACTTCGGCCACTTCCCGCTGCCGGATATGATTAAAATCGCCCGGCGGTTGGAGCGCTTCCATCTGGCGTGGCTGGAGGATATGCTCCCCTGGCAGCTCACGGAGCAGTACAAGGCGCTCAAGCAGTCCGCCTGCGTGTCGCTGGCGACAGGCGAGGACATGTATCTGGCGGAGACGTTTGAGCCGCTGCTCGCGGCTGGCGCGATTGACGTGGTGCATCCCGACATCCTGACCTCCGGCGGCATTCTGGAGACGAAGAAGCTGGGCGATTTGGCCGCGAAGTACGGCGCGTCGATGGCCGTGCACATGTGCGAGAGCCCTGTAGCCAGCCTCGCGGCGGCGCACATGGCGACGGCGAGCGAGAATTTCTTCGCGCTGGAGCACGACTCCTTTGATTCCCCCTGGTGGGAGGATCTGATCATCGGCCCGGTCAAGCCGATGGTGAAGAATGGCTTTGCCTGCGTGACGGATGCGCCGGGGCTGGGCATCGAGTCGCTCAACGAGGAGGTCATCAGGGAGCACGGGCCGGTCAAGGAGGGCAGCGTCTGGGTGTCCACCGACGAATGGAACGCGGAGACCTCGCTGGACCGCCTGTGGAGCTGAGGTGAGCGGCATGATGCGATTGGCTTACGGTCAGCTCCGCTCCGCCGACAGGGAGACGCTGCTCAACGCCCGGCAGATGGGCATTGACCGCGTGCAATTCAACCTGCCATTCGACCTGCCTGCCGACAGGTATTGGAAATATGAGGATGTGGCGCGCCTTCGTGAGCAATGCGACGCATACGGCGTGACCGTGGAGGCGATGGAAAACCTGCCCATCCGCTTCTATGACAAGGCGATGCTCGGCCTTGAGGGACGGGATGAGCAGATTGACAATGTCTGCGAGTCCATTTACAGCCTCGGGCGGGCGGGCATCCCCGTGCTGGGCTACCACTTCTCGCCCTCGTTCGTCTGGCGGACGGACAACCGGGCGCCGGTGGGCCGCAGCGGCGCGCGCGTGCAGGCGTTTGATCTGGCGCTGCAGCAGCAGGGAATCGACGACATGGCGGATTTCGGCCAGCGGCGTGACGTGCCCATCTGCGCGGACAGGCTCTGGGAGAACTTCGCCTACTTCATGGAGCGCGTCATTCCGGCGTGCGAGAGCTGCGGCGTGACGATGGCCCTGCACCCGGACGATCCGCCGCTGCCCAGCCTTTCGGGCATCGACAGGCTGTTCATCGACGTTGAAAGCTATAAGCGGGCCGAGGAAATCGTCCGCAGCCCCAACTGGGGGCTGCTGCTGTGCATCGGCACGTTTTCCCAGATGGCGGGCGGCGCGAAGAACATCTTTGAGGCGATCGACGAATTCGGCCCGCGCGGGAGAATCATCTACGCGCACATGCGCGACGTGCAGGGCACGGTGCCCAAATTTCAGGAATGCTTTCTCGGCGAGGGCAATTTCGACCCGTTTGAGGTGCTCTATGCGCTCGGGCACAGCGGTTTTGACGGCTTCATCGTTTCGGACCATGTGCCTGCTATCGAGGGCGATACGGCATGGGGGCACCGCGTGCGCTATGCCGACACGGGCTACATGCGCGGGCTGATGGAGGCGATCGACAAAATGGAGCGCAGGCAGAGGGCGGCGGCCGAGCAGAAGGCGGCCGGCCCGCAGACGAAAAAGGATACGTCCGTTGGAAAGGAAGGAATTGAAGGATGAGTTGTCCGCTGGAAAACACGCATCTGGCCCAGATTGGGTTCATTGTCAGGGATATTGAAAAGACCAGAGGGGAATTCGCCCGGTTCTTCGGCGTGCCGGAGCCGCCGATTGTATACAGCGGCGAGTATGAGGTGACGCAGGTGCGCTATCGCGGCGAGCCCGCGCCGCAGGCGAAGTGCAGGATGTGCTTTTTCTACTTTGGCGACCTGCAGATGGAGCTCATCGAGCCGAACGAGGCGCCCAGCGCATGGCGCGAGCAGCTGGAGACGCGCGGCGAGGGGCTGCATCATCTGGCGTTCAACGTCAAGGGGATGCAGGCGAATATCGAGCGCTGCGAGCAGTGGGGCATGAAGCTGATTCAGCAGGGCGAATACCGCCGGGGTGACGGACGCTATGCGTTCCTGGACGCGAGCGACAGCCTCAAGATGGTGGTGGAGCTGCTCGAGCGCGACGAAAAGAAGGATGAGCCCCAGAAGGGCTGACGGACTTGAGGAAAGGATGCGTCATGGAACGACTTGTTTTTCCCGAGCATTTCATCTGGGGCTCGGCGACGGCGGCCTATCAGGTGGAGGGCGCGGCGCATGAGGATGGGCGCGGCGCGTCCATCTGGGATAGATACTGTGCGATTCCCGGCAATGTACAGGGCGGAGACACCGGCGATGTGGCCTGCGACCATTATCACCGCTTCCGTGAGGATGTGGCGCTGATGAAGGAGCTGGGGCTCAGGGCCTATCGCTTCTCCATCTCGTGGCCGCGCGTGCTCCCTCAGGGGAGGGGCGAGGTCAACGAAAAGGGCTTGGCGTTCTATTCCGACCTGGTGGACGCGCTGCTGGAGGCGGGCATAGAGCCCTATGTCACGCTGTATCACTGGGATTTGCCGCAGGCGCTTCAGGACGAGGGCGGCTGGGCCAATCCGCAGATGCCCTCATATTTTCTACGGTATGCCCGGCTGATTTTCGATCGGCTCGGCGGGCGCGTGCGCCATTTCATCACGCTCAACGAGCCCTACTGCGCGGCGTTTCTGGGCAACTATGAGGGCAGGATGGCCCCCGGCCTGCACGACTTCTCCACGGCCGTGCGCTGCGCTTATCACATGTATGTCGGCCATGGGCTGGCCGTGCGCGCGTTCAGGGAGAGCGGGCTTCCCGGGGAGATCGGCATCACGCTCAACCTGATGGGCAGGCTCCCGCTGACGGACAGCCCGGCGGATGCGCAGGCGGCGCGCCGTGCGGACGGCTATCTGAACCGCTGGTTTGCCGACCCGATTCTCAAGGGCAGCTATCCGCAGGATATGGCGGAGCTCTATCGCGCGCAGGGCGTCGTTCTGCCGGAGGTGGAGCCGGAGGCGCTGCGCCTGATGAGCCAGCCGCTCGACTTTATCGGCCTCAACTACTACAACGACTTTTATGTGCGAAGCGAACCGTCGCGCTGGCCGCTGGGGTTCGCCATTGAAAACCCGAAGAACCTCCCGGTGACGGACAGGGACTGGCCGATCACGGAGGCGGGCTTTACCGACATGCTCCTGCGCCTGACGCGGGAATACGGGGTGAAGAAGATCCTGGTGACGGAGAACGGCGCCTCCTTCCACGACGTGGTGGGGCTGGACGGACAGGTCGCCGATGGCGCGCGCTGCGACTATCTGCGGCGGCACATCCGCGCGATGCACGCGGCGATGGCGCAGGGCGCGCCGGTGGAGGGCTATTTCGTCTGGTCGCTGATGGATAACTTTGAATGGGCCTGCGGCTACGGCAGCCGTTTTGGCGTCGTTCATGTGGATTACGCAACGCAGAAGCGGACGGTCAAGCAGAGTGGACGCTGGTATGCGGAGCTGATTGCCCGCAACGCCGTGGACTGACGGCGCGGCGGGGGAAAAGGGCATGGCCCGGAAAGGAAGAAACGGATGACGGTAAAACCCGTGCGCATTGCCGTAATCGGCTGCGGCAAGATCAGCGGCATCTACTTTGAAAACATGAAGGATCGATTTTCTATTCTGGAGCTGGCCGGCTGCTGCGACCTCAACGCGCAGGCGGCGCAGGCGGCCTCCCAGCGATACGGCATTCCTGTGCTGAGCATGGAGCAGATCCTTCAGGATGAGAGCATCGAAATCGTCGTCAACCTGACGACGCCCGGCGCGCACTATGAGGTGATTCGCACGCTGCTCGAGCATGGCAAGCACGTCTACACGGAAAAGGTGCTCGCCGTGCAGCTTGAGCAGGCGCTGGAGCTCGTGCGCCTGGCCGAGGAGCGCGGCCTGCTGCTGTGCGCCGCGCCGGATACCTTCCTGGGCGCGGCCGGGCAGACGGCCCGCTTCGCCGTGGACAGCGGGCTGATTGGCACCGTGACCTCCTGCGTGGCTGTGCTTCAGCGGGACGCGGGCCTGCTGGCGGAGAAATTTCCCTTTACGGCGCGCCCTGGCGGCGGCATCGGCATCGACGTGGGCATCTACTATGCGACGGCGCTGCTCAATCTCCTCGGACCGGCGGTCGCTGTCAGCGGCATGGCGGATACGTTCGAGCCGCAGCGCAGGCATTTCTTTACCTCGGGCGGACATTTGGGCGAGCCGTACACGCTCGCGGCGGAGACGCTGCTGGCCGCAACGGTGCGCTTTGCAAGCGGCGCCGTGGGCAGCCTCCACTTCAACTCCGGCAGCATCCGCTGCGAAAAGCCATTTGTCGCGATTTACGGCACGCAGGGCATCCTCTACCTGCCCGACCCGAACTTCTTCGGCGGCGAGGTGCGCATTCTCGCCAAGGGGCAGACGGAGCCCTACGTCCTGCCGCACACGCACGCCTACGACGGGGACGACCGCGGGCTGGGCGTGGCGGATATGGCGTGGGCGCTGCGCACAGGGCGCACGCCGCGCACGCACAAGGAGATGGCCTGCCATGCGCTGGAGCTGCTCTGCGGCGCGGTCGTCAGCGGCGAGACGGGCAGCGTGTACAGGATGAATACCACCTTTGAGCGGCAGAGCCCGATTCCGCGCGGCTATATGGGCAGCAGCTACGGCATGTCCGAGCCGGAGGCGGCGCTGGCCTTTGAAAAATGAGAGGAGGGCGGCGATGATTCGCTTTGGGATTGTCGGCACGGGGAGCATTGCGGCTCGCTTTGCGCGGGCGCTGGCGCGCGTGCAGGGCGTTGAGGCGACGGGCATATCCTCCCGAAGCCGAGAAAGGGGCGAGGCGTTCGCCCGCGAAAATGGCGTGAAGCGCGTGTATGCGGGCGAGGAGGCGATGCTCGCGGACGGGGCGATTGACCTCGTCTATGTGGCTGTTCCCCATGCCGCCCACTATGAATGCTGCCTGCGGGCGCTGCAGGCGGGCAAGCATGTGCTCTGCGAGAAGCCCATGTGCATCTCGGCGCAGGAGGCGCAGGCCCTCTTTGAGGAGGCGCAGCGGCGCGGTCTGTTTCTCATGGAGGGCATGTGGTCGCGCTTCCTGCCCAATTCCATGCTGGCCAGGCGATGGATTGACGAGGGAAGAATCGGCAGGGTGAAGCTGATTGACGGCGTGTTTTCCTTCGCCGTGGATGAGAATGCGCCCAAGCCGCGGCTCGTCCGGCCGGAGCTGGCCGGCGGCGCGATGTTCGACCTGGGCGTGTATACCATCGAGATGGCGTCGTATTACGCGGGCTGCGAGCCGGAGCGCTGGGCGGGCTTCTGCGAGCCCTACTGCGAGGGAACGGACGGCACGTCGGTGATGGCTCTGCGCTATCCCAACGGCGTGCTGGCGACGCTGCGCATGGGCATCACCTGCGAGGCGCAGCCCATGATGACGATCTGGGGAGAAACGGGGCACATCGAGCTGCCGCGATTCTTCTCGGGCGCGTGCGCCGTGCGCTATGAGGGTGAAAGGCTGGCGGAGCGCTGCGAGCAGGACTGCGAATTGCCCGGGGGCTTTGTATGGGAAATCGAGGCCGTGCGCGATGCGCTTCTCTCGGGCTGCACGCGCAGCGCCGTCGTGCCGCCCGAGACGACCATTGCCACCGCAAAAATCATGCGGGAGATGATGCACAGCTTCTTTCCCGAGCGATATTGAGGTGAACAGGATGCGGGATTATCTACAGGAATACGGCATCGAGCGATATATCAATGCGCACGACACGATTACGCTCTATGGCGCGAGCCGCATGGCGGAAAGCACGCTGGAGGCCGTGCGCCAGGTTTCGGGCTGCTTCGTGGACATCGTGCAGATGCAGCGGGCGCTGGGCGAGCGCATCGCGGCCATGACCCACAACGAGGCCGCTTATATCGCCAACTGTGCCGCGGGCGCATTGCAGCTGTGCGCGGCCGTCTGCATGGCGGGCGACAGCGAGGCGGCATATAGGCGGCTGCCGGACACGACGGGCCTGTGCTCGGAGATCATCGTGCTGCACGCGCAGCACAACTGCTACGACAAGGCGGTGGAGGCCGCGGGCGCGCGGGTGCGCATCGTCGGTGACGCGGACGAGACGCTGCCGTTCATGCTGGAGGACGGCATCACAGAGGCGACGGCCGCAGTGCTCTACTGCCCTGCGAGCATCTACCGCAGGGGCTCGCTGCCGCTTAAGGAGGTCGTCCGGATCGCCCATGCGCGGGGGATTCCGGTGATCGTCGATGCGGCGGCGCAGCTTCCGCCGCGGGAGAACCTCTGGGCCTTCACGCAGGCGGGCGCGGACATGACCGTATTCAGCGGCGGAAAGACCCTCTGCGGCCCACAGACGAGCGGGCTGATCGTCGGCACACGGGCGATGATCGACCGGTGCATCCGCTTCGGAGCGCCGATGCACGGCATTTGCCGGAGCGCGAAGGCCTCCCGGGAGAGCATGATTGGCCTCTGCGCGGCGATTGAAAGCTACATGGCGCAGGATGCGCAGCAGGAGAAGGTGCGGCTTGGCGCGATGGTAGACCGTCTGGTCGAGGTCATGTGCCGGTATCCGATATACAGCCCCTATCGCGTGGAGCAGGGCTCCGTGGGGCAGGACTATCCGCGCGCGTTTGCGCATCTTGAGTGCGGCGTAACGGCGAAGGAGATGGCGGCATACATGCGCAGCCGGAGGATTTTCATCGGCACGGACGAGAGGGAAAACACCCTGTACATCAGCCCGCTGAACCTGACCGAGCAGGAGTGCGGCGAGGTCTGCGCGGCGCTGGCTGATGCGGGGGCGCGTTGGGCTGGCGGCGCCGTCCTGTAAAGCTCCGGCTGCAGCCGCAAAGCAGCGGGACTGACAGCATTTCGGAGGGAATGCAGCCAGCATCATGCCGGTCTTGATGAAAAGCGATATGAACCGTCAGCAGCATCCGGAAAGAGCATTCCGGGTGCTGCTTTTTGGTGCGCCCGGCGGCAGGAGGACGTTATGCGCCGGAAAGGCGGAGCCGCAGGCATTCGCAGGAAGCAGAAAGAAATTCGTGACGCAAGCGCCGAATCATTGTTGTGAAAACAGGAGCCATGTGCTATAATTGGAAAGCACTCTGGACTTTTTTATAGGAACCGGATTGCGCACATCAGAGCTGATTGGATTCACAGGAGATCCGAATTGATGGGGATGCGTATGCACTGACCGCCGGCAGGACGCTTGAATATAGGCGCCGGATGGATGCTCAAAAAACCCGGTTATAAAGGAGATACAGAAAAAATGAAATTAGGCGTGGTCGGGCTGCCGAACGTGGGCAAGTCCACTCTGTTCAACGCGATTACGAAGGCGGGCGCGGAGGCGGCCAATTACCCCTTCTGCACCATCGAGCCGAACACGGGCATGGTCGCCGTGCCGGACGAGCGGCTTGACAAGCTGGCGGAGATGTACCATCCCAAGAAGAAGACCCCGGCGGTCATCGAGTTCGTGGATATCGCGGGGCTGGTCAAGGGCGCGAGCCACGGCGAGGGACTGGGCAACAAGTTCCTCTCCCACATCCGCGAGTGCGAGGCGAT
>JALFHA010000362.1 GCA_022776785.1 Clostridiales bacterium
TAACGCTCCTTTCCGTTTCCAGATGTTCTGCCTGCCTTCATCCGCCACAGGCGGCGGCAGGCTTCATACTATTTTGCGGCTAAAATCTAGCTTTGCAGAATCAGCTCCGTTTCAATCGTAGGATGCTTCGCATCCTGCTCTGAAACTGCTTTTTCTTTTGAATAATAAGGGAACATTGGGCTGCCGCCCAAACCTGCTTGAGGGATTTCATCCCTCAAACTCCCTTCTTCGCTTCGCGTTTATAAAAGCAACTTTTTGAATGAGAATAGTATGAAGTGCGCTCACACGGGCGGCAGTATGCTGTCGAGCGCGGCGATGACGGCGTTGATTTCTCCGGCGATGTGCAGCGCGCGCTCCTCACCGAGTTGGTCGAGCAGCCTGCTCAGGATGGCGTCAACGCCGCGGTGCTCCTCCCGGTAGGCGGCCTCGCCCTGCGCCGTGAGGCGGATCTCGATACGCCGCTTGTCCGCCTGCGCGCGCTCACGGGTGATATAGCCCTTGTCCTCCAGCGCGGTGAGCAGCTTATTCATCTGGCTCTTGAGCAGATGCGTGCGGGCGATCAGGTCGGTGGCGGTCATCGGCCTGTCCTGATGGTGCAGCAGAAGGCCGAGCACATGCGCCTCGTTGTAGGTCATCGAGGTGACGAGCCGCGTATTCCACAGCGTCGAGGTGAGGCTGAGCCATGCGTCCAGCAGCTTGTTGCCGGCATAGAGATTGCGATCCATGCGTCCTCCAAATAGTTCAATTAGTAAACTATATGGCCGGTATCATATCACGATGCGCCGCGCCTGTCAAGCGCCTTTGAAAAAAACCGCGCCCGGGCGCACCGACCCGCGGGAGATTTGTGCAGAGCGTGCGGTTTTCCCTTGACAAAAGCGGACAAAACGACAATAATAAAAGCATACTCGGAGCGAAGGCTCCGCGATCGGTGCAAACCGCATCACCAGATGGATGGAGGAACAGGCGATGAACAGTCAATGGATGGCTTACGCGCAGACCGAGGCGTTTGCCTCGCGCGTGGCAACGCTTTACGGCGCAGGGGAGGGCGTGCTCGCGGCGCAGCAGGCGCGTTATGGCAAGCTGGTGGACCGCTTTGAGGCGCGGTTCGGGCAGCCGAAGGGCGAGCTTTTCTTCTTCTCCGCGCCCGGGCGCACGGAGATCGGCGGCAACCATACGGACCACAACAATGGACGCGTGCTGGCGGCGGCCGTCAATCTGGACACGGCGGCCTTTGTGGAGAAGACGGACGACGGCGTGATCGTCGTGGACAGCGAGGGCTTCCCGCCCATCACCGTGCCCATCGACGCGCTGGAGGTTCGCGAGGCTGACTTCGGAACGACGCTTGCGCTCATCCGCGGCACGGCCGGCGTGATGCGCCAGATGGGCTATGCCGTCGGTGGCTTTAAGGCGACGGTCTCCAGCTCCGTGCTGCGCGGCAGTGGCCTGTCCTCCTCGGCGGCGTTCGAGGTGCTCATCGCGGCCATCCTCGACGGGCTGTACAACGGCTTCGTGGTCGATGCGAAGCTGCGCGCGGTCATCGCGCAAAAGGTGGAGAACATCTACTTCGGCAAGCCCTGCGGCTTGATGGACCAGATGGCCTCCTCCGTGGGCGGCATGGTGACGATCGACTTTGAGACGGAGGACGCGCAGGTCGAGGCCATCGCGTGCGACTTCGCGGCGAAGGGCTACGCGCTGTGCGTGGTGAACACCGGCGGCGACCACGGCGACCTGACCGACGATTACGCAGCCATCCGCACGGAGATGGAGGCTGTGGCGGCGCAGTTCGGCAAGAAGGTGCTGCGCGAGGTGCCGCAGGAGCAGGTGGAGCAGAAGGTCGGCGAGCTGCGGCGCGCTGTGGGCGACCGCGCCGTGCTGCGCGCGCTGCACTTCTATGACGATAACGCGCGCGTGCTCGAGGAGGTTGCGGCGATTCGCGGCGGCGACCTGCCCGCTTTCTTTGACGCGGTGACGCGCTCCGGCGACAGCAGCTGGAAGCTGCTGCAGAATGTCTACGCGCGGCCCAATCAGGAGCAGATGGCGATGGGCATCGAGCTCAGTCGGCGCTTCCTCGCGGGCGCGGGCGCGCAGCGCGTGCATGGCGGCGGCTTCGCGGGCACGATTCAGGCCTATGTGCCGCTTGACAGGCTGAACGATTACATCGCCATGATCGAGGGCGCGTTCGGCAAGGGAAGCTGTACGCCGCTGATGATCCGCCCGGAGGGCGCGGTCATGATGCCGCTGGCATAACGCACAGAGCCACAGGGGACGGGCGCCTGCCGGGAGCGGGCGGCCGTCCCCTTTTGGATTTCGCAGGTGCGGCCGGATGGCAAACGGATGCAGCAGAAGATGACTGATACTGTCTTGCACTTAAAAGCTCGAATATAAGCGCGAAGCGAAGAAGGGAGTTTGAGGGATGAAATCCCTCAAGCAGGTTTGGAGCCGCAACCTGCCGCCGCCTGTGGCGGAATCAGGCAGGCGAAGGCTGGAAAC
>JALFHA010000029.1 GCA_022776785.1 Clostridiales bacterium
GTGTTATACTGCTTGTATCCATAAGATGGATCTGTCTGCGAGTTTACGATGATCATTTGGAGGAGGGCTATCCCATGCAGTTGACCGTCCGTCAGCCGTCCGCCTCTGCGGATGCCAAGCACTATACCACCGAGCGCCTGCGCAGCGAATACGTCATTGAAACCGTCTTCGCGCCCGACGAGGCCATGCTCACCTATTCCCATTTTGACCGCATCATCGCCGGCGGCGTGATGCCGGTGACAAAGGCCGTGGAGCTGGTCGGCTGCAAGGAGCTGTGCTCCGACACGTTCCTCGAGCGCCGCGAGATGGGCGTCATCAACATCGGCGGCAAGGGCACCATCACCGTGGACGGCACCGTCTACGACCTCAAGCAGTACGACGGCCTGTACGTCGGCATGGGCGCCAAGACGCTGAGCTTCGCCAGCGAGAACCCGGAGAATCCCGCCAAGTTCTACATCAACACCTGCCCGGCGCACAAGACCTACCCGACCGTCAAGATCGACATCGACAAGGCCAACAAGCGCCCGCTCGGCTCCCCGGAGACCTGCAACAAGCGCGTCATCAACCAGTACATCCATCCGGCGGTCATGCAGAGCTGCCAGCTTTGCATGGGCATGACGCAGCTCGCCCCCGGCAGCAACTGGAATTCCATGCCCTGCCACACGCACGAGCGCCGCATGGAGGTCTACTTCTACTTCGACCTCAAGGACAACAACGTCCTCTTCCACATGATGGGCGAGCCGACGGAGACGCGCCACATCGTCATGCACAACGAGCAGGCCGTCATCTCGCCCTCGTGGTCGATTCACACGGGCGTGGGCACGAGCAACTACACCTTCATCTGGGGCATGTGCGGCGAGAACCAGGAGTTCGACGACATGGACAACATCAACCCCATCGACCTGCGCTAAAGGCGCGCGCTTCTCTTAGCCGTATCATTTCCACATAGACAGACTCAAGTATCAAGGAGGTTTTTCCAATGGACTTCACGAAGAATTTCAGCCTTGAGGGCAAGATCGCCTTTGTCACCGGCGCTTCCTACGGCATCGGCTTTGCCATCGCCACGGCGTTCGCCGAGGCCGGCGCGACCATCGTCTTCAACGACATCAATCAGGATCTCGTGAACAAGGGCCTGGCCGCCTACGAGGAGAAGGGCATCAAGGCCCACGGCTATGTCTGCGACGTGACCGACGAGGCCGCCGTGCAGGCCACCGTCGCCAAGATCCGCGAGGAGGTCGGCGTCATCGACATTCTCGTCAACAACGCCGGCATCATCAAGCGCATCCCGATGCTTGAGATGAGCGCGGCGGACTTCCGCAAGGTCATCGACGTGGATCTGAACGCGCCGTTCATCGTCTCCAAGGCGTGCATCCCCGGCATGATCGAGAAGGGCCACGGCAAGATCATCAACATCTGCTCCATGATGTCCGAGCTGGGCCGCGAGACCGTCTCCGCCTACGCGGCGGCGAAGGGCGGCCTGAAGATGCTCACCCGCAACATCTGCTCCGAGTACGGCGAGGCCAACATCCAGTGCAACGGCATCGGCCCGGGCTACATCGCCACCCCGCAGACTGCGCCGCTGCGCGAGCGCCAGCCGGACGGCAGCCGCCATCCGTTTGACCAGTTCATCATCGCCAAGACGCCCGCCGCGCGCTGGGGCACCCCGGAGGACCTGCAGGGCCCGGCCGTGTTCCTCGCCTCCGATGCGTCCAACTTCGTCAACGGCCATGTGCTCTACGTGGACGGCGGCATCCTCGCCTACATCGGCAAGCAGCCGTAATTTCCGCTTTTCATCACATTTTATCACACCTGTATACAGCCGCCGGCAGCATCCCGCAGGATGCCGCCGGTGGCCTTTTTTCTTTTCCCCGCCGCAGGGCCGCTTTCCCCGCCGGGGCAGCTTTTTCTAATTATTTGAAGGAATCCGTCTTCACATCTTGTAACGCCGTCGCGGTAATGGTCTACTGAATAAAATTGGCTATTTTGTCAACTTCTCTTTACAATCCTCGGGCCGTGTGCCTTTTTTTCTCTGTATCCGATGATTTGCCCCGGTCTGCTGCCGCGGGCAGGAATACAGGACAGTATCCAAAATCCATACCAGAAAGGAACAACACGATGACCAAACGCCTGACCGCACTCCTTCTGCTTCTGGCTGCGCTGCTTGCGCTGACCGGCTGCACCGCTGCCAAACCCGGAAAGGAACCCGAGCCCGAGCGCGTCTCCGTCACCATGTACCTGTGGGACAAGGCCATGACCAAGCAGCTCACTCCGTGGCTGGAGGAGCAGTTCCCCGACATCGACCTCACCTTTGTGACCGGCTACAACACGATGGCGTATTATACCGACCTGTTTGATCGCGGCGGCGTCATGCCGGACATCATCACCTGCCGCCGCTTCTCGCTCAACGATGCGGCGCACCTGTCCGACCAGCTCATGGACCTGAGCCAGACCGAGATTCTGGGCACGTTCTACAGCAGCTATATCGACAACAACCGCGAGCCCGGCGGCGCCATCCGCTGGCTGCCCATGTGCGCCGAGGTGGACGGCTACATCGCCAACAAGGACCTGTTCGACCAGTACGGCATCCCGCTGCCCACCAACTACGCCGAGTTTGTGGATGCCCTCAACCGCTTTGAGGAGCTGGGCATCCGCGGCTTCTCCACCGACTGGCGCTCCGACTACACGTGCCTTGAGACCATGCAGGGCCACTCCATCCCGCTGCTCATGGGCCTTGACGGCACCACCTGGCGGCGCGCCTACGAGAGCGAGACGGCGGAGGAGCAGGTCGGCCTGGATGACAAGATCTGGCCGCAGGTGTTCATCCGGTTCGAGCAGTACCTCAAGGACGTGCGCGTCAGGCCGGAGGAGACGGAGTACCGCTTTGCCCAGGCGTCCGGCCCCTATCGGGCGGGCGAGCTCGCCATCATGCGCGGCACCGCCAACGATTGCTACGTCGTCCGCAAGGAGAATGGTGTCAACAGCGTCATGCTGCCCTACTTCGGTGAGACCAGCGAGGACAACTGGATCCTGACCTACCCCCTCTGCCAGCTCGCCGTCAGCCGTCAGGTGGAGGAAATCCCCGCCAAGAAGGACGCCGTGATGCGCATCCTTGACGCCATCTTCAGCGAGGAGGGGCAGCTCCGCCTGGCCTCCGGCGCGGCCGTGCTCTCCTACAACAAGACCGTCAACATCGAGATGGACCGCTGCCTCGACTATGTGAAGGACTGCGTGGACCGCAACCACATGTACATGCGCCTGGCCTCCACCGAGTTCTTCGCCATCTCCAAGAGCGTTGCGCACAAGATGATTCACGGCGAGTACGGCGCAGAGGGCGCTTATGAGGACTTCAATGCCCAGCTCATCTCCACCGCGCAGGCCGCGCCCGGCGAGGTGCTGCTCACGCAGGAGACCGCCTACCCGCTCGAGTTCGGCGAGCACGGCATCCCCTCCGCGTCCTCGCTGCTCAACACCATCCGCAGCGGAACGGATGACCAGATCGCCATCGGCTACTCCTACGTAGCCAGCAGCCCCATCTTCACCGGCGAGTACACCGAGCAGCAGCTCAAGTGGCTGATGTCCTTCAAGACCACCGCCTTCCGCGGCGAGTACACCGGCGAGGAGGTTCGCCGCATCATGGAGTGGCTGGTCAACGTCAAGGAGGACGGCTCCAACCCCATCCGCCACTACAACAACATGCCCGTCACCAGCGGCATGGAGTACACCGTCCGCGACAACGGCGACGGCACCTACACGCTGGGGAACATCACCTGTCAGGGCAAGCCGCTCGATGAAAAGGCCACCTACAAGGTGCTGCTGCTCGGCGAGGATGCGTATATCGAAAGCGTCATCTACTGCAACTGCCCCATGCCCGAGGACCTGAAGGCCAAGCGGCAGGAGCAGCACGTGGGCGACTACAACAGCTACGACTCCATGTTCGACGGCATTGCCGCCAGCGGCCAGCTTCTCGCCCCGACCGACTATGTAACCATCCTCCGCTGAGCCCTGACCTGATATGACACGATCGCACCCTCCGCGGAGAAAGGAAGTCCGCCCCATGCTCAAATCGCTCCTTCGCCTGCTGACCGTGGCCGCCCTGCTGGTTGCCCTGTACGTCTCTGTGCTGGTCTACTACCAGTTCATCTCCGACAGGATGTTCATGGAGAGCAGCGTGCATCTGGCAGAAATCTACCATCAGGTCAACCAGTCCCTTCAGGGGCTGGTGAGCAGAAGCTGGAGCACCCTGCACATGTGGACGCCCTACCTCAAGGATGCGCCCAATGATGACGCTGTGGATGCCTACATCTCCGCCGCACAAAGGGAAACCGGCTTTACCGACTTCTACTTCATCTCCCACGAGGGCAATTACCGGACCATCGCCGGCAAAACCGGCTACCTCGACCTGAAGGACCGCCTGCCCAGCGTCATCCTGAACGGAGAGGACGCGGTTGTCAGCTCCGTCGTGCCGGGGCAGCCGGAGATCATGGTCTTTGTCGTACCGGCCTCGCCGGGCGAGTATCGCGGCTTTGCCTACGAGGCGATTGCCATCAGCTACAACAACAGCGATCTCGTCAAAACGCTGAATATCTCCTCCTTCGAGGGGCAGGCTGTCGCCTACGTCATCCACCCGGACGGACGCGTCATCATCGACAACGCAAACGGGCAGATTCGCGAAATCTACAATTTCCTCGGCTCGCTGCGCAATCACTCGGAGATGACCGAGGAGCAGATCCTCCTGCTCGAGCAGGATTTCCGCACCCAGAGCTCCGGCGTGACCACCTTCCGCATGGATGAGTGCAGCTACTACCTGGTCTACGAGAGCGCCTCCTTCGAGGACTGGATCCTGCTGGGCGTCGTGCCCACGGATGTCGTCAACGCCAACATGAACGCCATCCAGCGCGTCACGCTGCTGGTGGTCTCCTGTATCGCCGCCACGCTGGGTCTGTCGCTCATCATCTTCGTCATCCACCAGAACCGGCGGCGCCTGCGCAGCAAGGATATGGAGCTGCTCTACCGCGAGGAGCTGTTCACCACCCTCTCGGCCAACGTGGACGACGTCTTCCTGATGATGGCGCAGGACGGGCGGCACGTCGATTACATCAGCCCGAACATCGAAAAGCTGCTGGGCCTGCCGCTCGAGGCGGCCCGCGCCAACATCCGCGGCATGGAGAAGCAGATCATGACCGAGGACGAAATCTCCATCTTCGGCCAGCTCCCGGATATGCAGCCCAACGAGCAGACGGAGCTGGACAAGGAGTACATTCACCTGGGCACCGGGGAGCACCGCTGGTTCCACATCACCGCGCTGTGCAAGGAAATCCTCGGCGAGAAGAAGTACATCCTCGTCCTCTCCGACCGCACGCAGGACAAGAAGACCAATCAGGCGCTCACGGACGCCGTCAATGCCGCCCGCAGCGCCAATCAGGCCAAGAGCATCTTCCTCTCCAACATGAGCCACGACATCCGCACGCCGATGAACGCCATCGTCGGCTTCGCCACGCTCGCCGCTGCCAACGTCACCAACACGGAGAAGGTGCGCGACTATCTGTCCAAGATCCTTGCCTCGAGCAACCATCTGCTCTCCCTCATCAACGACGTGCTGGACATGAGCCGCATCGAAAGCGGCAAAATCCACCTCGAGGAGCAGGAGGCCAATCTCTCCGACATCTTCCACGACCTCAAGACCATCATCAGCGGCCAGATTCACGCCAAGCAGCTTGAGCTGTACATGGACATCATGGATGTGACCGACGAGGACGTCTTCTGCGACAAGACGCGCCTGAATCAGGTGCTGCTCAACCTGCTCTCCAACGCCATCAAGTTCACCGCTCCGGGTGGCACGGTCTCCGTGCGCGTCTCGCAGAAGCCGGGCGCTCCGGAGGGCAAGGGCCTGTACGAGATCCGCGTCAAGGACACCGGCATCGGCATGAGCCAGGACTTCGCGCGGCGCATCTTCGACCCGTTCGAGCGCGAGCGCACCTCCACCGTCAGCCGGATTCAGGGCACGGGTCTGGGCATGGCCATCTCCAAGAACATCATCGACATGATGGGCGGCACCATCACCCTGAACACCGAGCAGGGCAAGGGCACGGAGTTCATCGTGAGCCTCGCGCTCAAGCTGCAGTCGCAGCGCCGCCCGGTGGAGGTCATCAAGGAGCTGGTGGGCCTCAAGGGCCTCGTGGTGGACGACGACTTCAACACCTGCGACAGCGTGACGAAGATGCTCCTGCAGGTGGGAATGCGCTCGGAGTGGACGATGTCCGGCAGGGAGGCCGTGCTGCGCGCGCGGCAGTCGCTGGAGATCAACGACCCGTTCCAAGCCTACATCATCGACTGGCGCCTGCCCGACATGAACGGCATCGAGGTCACGCGCCAGATTCGCCGTCTGGGCGACGATACGCCCATCATCATCCTCACCGCCTACGACTGGACGGAGATCGAGGTCGAGGCGCGCGCCGCGGGCGTGACGGCCTTCTGCGCCAAGCCCATGTTCATGAGCGACCTGCGCAATTCCCTGCTGACCGCCCTCGGCCAGCAGAAGGACGAGGAGACCAGCGTCATCCCCAGCGACGGCGAGCAGACCGAATTCAAGGGCAAGCGGCTGCTGCTGACGGAGGACAACGAGCTCAACCGGGAAATCGCCTACGAGATCCTGAGCAAGTACGGCTTTGTCATCGACACCGCGGAGAACGGCGCAGAGGCGATCAAGGCGCTTGAGACCGCCACCCCCGGCACCTACGATCTCATCCTCATGGACATCCAAATGCCCGTCATGGACGGCTACGAGGCGACGCGGCGCATCCGCGCGCTTGCCAATCCCGCGCTCGCGCGCATCCCCATCCTCGCGATGACCGCCAACGCTTTCGACGAGGATCGCCGCGCTGCCGCTGCCTGCGGCATGGACGGCTTCCTCTCCAAGCCGATCAATATCGACGAGGTGGTGGAGACGCTGCGCACGGTCTTCCGCCCGAAAGCATAGCAGAATGTGAACAGCCGCCGGCAGGAGCCGGCGGCTGATTTATACTGTCTTGCACTTAAAAGCTCGAATACAAGCGCGAAGCGAAGAAGGGAGTTTGAGGGATGAAATCCCTCAAGCAGGTTTGGGCGGCAGCCCAATGTTCCCTTATTGTTCAAAAGAAAAAGCAGTTTCAGAGCAGGATGCGAAGCATCCTACGATTGAAACGGGGGCTG
>JALFHA010000032.1 GCA_022776785.1 Clostridiales bacterium
GCGCACGTTGCCGCCCGCGCTGATGATGAAGGAGGGCATATCCCCGGCGAGGAGCATCTTAGCGACGATCTCCGTCGCATAGCCCTTGGCGACCGCGCCCACGTCGAGCTTGAGCGCCGGGTCGGCAAAGTAGACGGTCATGTTCTGCGCGTCGAGCACGAGGTCGTCGATGCCCGCGTGAGCGCTGGCCGCCTCAAGCGCCTCCATCGGCGGCACGGCGGCGTTTTCGGGGTCGGCAAGACCCGCCTCGCGGTAGTCGTGCCAGATGGAGAGCACGCTGCCCATCGCTACATTCACCTGCTCCTGACACAGCGCATACTGGCTCTTGCAGAAGGTGAGCAGCGAAAACAGGATCGGATCGACCTTGACCGGCTCCGCGGCGGCGCGCTGGTTGAGCGCGCATACGCTGACTATGCCCTCCTGGTCGTAGGTGTGATAGGTGTCGAACAGCTTGTGCATATAAAGGTAGGCTTCGTGCACGCTTTCCGACCACTGGTTGAACGTGGCCTCGTCCTCGGCATAGGCGATAAACTGTATCACCGTGTCGAACGTATCCAGATAGACCGCGCTGAATTTCTGCGTCTGCGCGCCCGCGGGGGAGAGCACGCACACGGCGAGCAGCAGCAGTGCGAGAATCGCCATTTTTTTCATGCCTGAGCAAACCTCCTTGACGGATGATGCGTCCATTATATCAGAAACGACGCGGGGCGGCAAGGCGTATTGTCTGCCAGCGCGGCGCTTTGCGGGGGCATGACAGGGATTGACAGCGGCAAAGTGATTGTCAAAACGCGCGCGGATATGCTACAATGCGGATGCTTGTCACGCGCAATACCGCGCGAAAATGGACGAAAGAGGGATGACACATGGCAACGCAACGAAGGAAACGGCTGGCGGCGCTGGCGCTGCTGCTGCTTACGCTGTGCGCGGGAACGGCGCTGGCGCAGGGCGAGGTGGTCAGCGGCACGACGATCTCCGGCACGGTGCGCGTGTATCTGTCCTCAATCGCCTCGAACACCTCGGTGGACGTGAGCGTGGATGGCAGCTACTCCATCGGCGGGGACGCCTCGCGCGCCATCGCCCGGGGGACGCGGCTGAATGTGCGAAACAGCGGCGGCACGCTCCTGCTCACCATGAACGGGCAGACGCAGACGATGGGCAGCCGCTTCAAGCTCCGCCGCCATCAGACGACGGGGGAGAACGGCGTGCGCATCGCGCAGGCGCGCTATCCCGGCAGCCTGTATCCGGGCGACGTGGAATTCATCGCCAACGGCGGCAATGTGCAGATCGTCGTGCATGTGTACATAGAGGACTACATGCGCGGCGTGCTCCCCTATGAGATGGACAACTCCTTCCCGCTGGAGGCGCTCAAGGCGCAGGCCGTCGCAGCGCGAACGTATGCGCTCAAGAAGATGAGCGCGCAGGCGGCGACCTACGATGTGGTGGATACCACCAGCGATCAAGTCTACAACGGCACGCCGACGGGCAACGCGCGCTGTGCGCAGGCGGTCGAGGAGACCAGCGGTATCGTCGGCACGGTCGGCGGCGAATACATGGCCAGCTACTACACGGCCTCCAACGGCGGGCAGACGGAATCCGTCGCCAATGCGTGGGGCAGCGGCTCCTACAGCTATCTTCAGGTGAAGGACGACCCCTACGACCTGCGCAATCCGGCCTCTGTCGCCAAGTCCGTCACCTTCTACCGCGACGGCACGACCAGCGTCTCCGCGCTGACGGCGCTGCTGCGCACGGAGGCGGCGGCGCTCGTCGGCGCGCAGAGCGTGAGCATTGAGGCCATCACGCGCGTCACGCCGCACACGCCGCGCTATGGCGCACCCTCGCGGGTGTATCAGAAGCTCGACGTGGGCCTGCGGCTGACGGGTTACGGCGAGGTGACGGTGACGCTTGACTATTTCTCTCAGGTGGAGGGGCTTTGCGGTCTATCCATCAACGTGCTCAAGAACGAGACGCTCGACGTCACGGAGACGGTCGGCGGCTACCGGCTCACGGCGCGGCGCTACGGCCACGGCGTGGGCATGAGCCAGCGCGGCGCGCAGCAGATGGCGAGTGAGGGCATGACCTACGACCAGATTCTCGAATTCTACTATCCGGGGCTGACGCGCACAAAGTACACGATGACGCGCACCATCCTGCCCACGCTCGACGGCACGCAGCAGGAGACCCCGCAGGAGCCCGTGACCGACGCGAAGACCGCCGTTGTCACGCTCAAAAATCCGCTCGACAGCCTGAACCTGCGCCGGGAGCCGGGGCTTTCCGCGCCGATTCTGGCGACGATGCCGCACGGCACGCAAGTGACGCTGCTTGAGCAGGGCGATTGGTGCCGCGTTCAGTACGGCACGCTGAGCGGCTATGTGAAGGGCGAATACCTGCGCGTGCAGGAGGACGAGGTGGAGGAGACGCCGCCCGCCGCGCAGACGCGGGGCACGGCGACGGTCGCGCTTTCCGACGTGAGCCAGACGCTCAACCTGCGCGCCGCGCCGACGCTCGGCTCAGTGGTGCTCGCGCGGCTGCGCCACGGACAGGTGCTCACGGTGCTTGAGCGTTACGAGAGCTGGACGTATGTGCAAAGTGGTACGCTTGAGGGATATGTGAGCAACGACTACATCATCTACGATGCGGACGGCGGCGTGGTGCAGCCGGAGCAGCCGCCGCAGACGGGGGAGGAGGGCGCGCAGACGGCCATCGTGCTGCCGTCTGACGGACTGAACCTGCGCGTGCAGCCCTCACGCACCTCGGGCGTCATCATGACGCTGCCGCAGGGCACGATGCTGACCGTCACCGGCGAGGCGGTGGGCGACATGCTGCCCGTAGCGCTGGGCGATTTGAAGGGCTACGTCGCCTGCGAGTATGTGTTTGTTCCAGACGAGGTGCTGGTGACGCCGACGCCCGCGCCGGAAGCGGGCGGGGCGCAGGAGCCTGGGCAGGATACGCCGCAGGGCGTGCGCTATGCGACGGTGACGGCCTCCGGCGGGCTCAAGCTGCGCGAGGAGCCTCACACGGGCGCGCGCACGCTGACGACGATGCCGATGGGCTCGACCGTCGAAGTGACGGGGGAGGAGACAAACGGGTTCTATCCCGTGCGTTATGGCAGCATGATCGGTTATGCCGGGGCGGCTTACCTGAATCCGGGTGCGCAGGGCACGCCGATTCCGGTGCCGACGGCGACCCCCGCGCCGACGCCCGCGCCCGGGAGCGACGCGGCAGGACGGACGGGCACCGTGGCCGCGACGAGCGGACTGAACCTACGTGCCGAGCCCTCCGCGTCGGCGCAGGTGCTGGCGATGCTGGGCTACGGCGTGAGCGTGACGGTGACGGGCGAGGCGGTCAGCGGCTTCTATCCCGTGCGCGTGGGCACGCTGGCAGGCTATGTGAGCGCGGACTATGTGCGGCTGGAAGGGCAGGCTGCCGCGCCAACGGCGGCGCCTACCCCGACGGCGCAGCCGACCTCCGCACCCGAGAGCGCACAGGAGAGCGCGTATCGCGTTGTCGTGGAGAGCGGAAACGGGCTGAACCTGCGCGCGCGCCCCGATACGGCGAGCGAGGTGCTCTATGTGCTGCCCTACGGCATGGTGCTCACCGTGTTGGGCGAGGCGGAGAACGGTTTTCTGCACGTCACATGGGCAGGCTATGAGGGCTATGTCTCCGGAGCGTATGTAGCGCCCTTCGGCGCACAGGGCGGTGAGTGAGCGCCGGCATCCGGCCGCGCTGCAATCAAACAAAAGCCGACCAGCGAACTGATACTGTCTTGCACTTAAAAGCTCGAATATAAGCGCGAAGCGAAGAAGGGAGTTTGAGGGATGAAATCCCTCAAGCAGGTTTGGGCGGCAGCCCAATGTTCCCTTATTGTTCAAAAGAAAAAGCAGTTTCAGAGCAG
>JALFHA010000040.1 GCA_022776785.1 Clostridiales bacterium
GGTATCTGAGGATCTATATTGACAAGCCCGACGGAATTACCTTGAGTGATTGCGAGACGTATCACCGCGCCGTCATGCCGCTGGTGGAGCGCGTCGACTACGATTTCCTCGAGGTATGCTCGCCGGGTATTGATCGTCCGCTGAAAAAGCAGGCGGACTATGACCGCCATGCGGGTGATGCGGTGGAGGTTCACCTGTACCGTCCGGCGGACGGCTGCAGGCGGTTTGAGGGCGAGCTGATCGGGCTTGTAAATGGCGAGGTCGCGCTGCGCACGGCCGGGGGCGAGAAGCGCTTTGCGCTCAAGGAGGTCTCCCTGTGCAAGCCGGTGATCGTCGTCACGGAGGACGACCTTGACGCCGCGCTGGAGGATGAGGAACATGCCGCGGCGAAGCACGCCGGGAAAGGGGATGCGCCAGATGATGGACAAGAATGAAAATAAGGAAATGATTGAGGCGGTCGCGCTGCTGGCCAAGGAGAAGGGCATCAGCAAGGAGGTGCTGTTCTCCGCGATCGAGGAAGCACTCAAGAGCGCCTATAAGAATAACTTCAACAAGCAGTACGGCGTGGCGCCCTCCAACGCGAATGTGCGCGTGGAGCTTGACCGCGTGACTGGAGCGGTGCGCCTGTACGCGCGCAAGACCGTCGTGGAGTGGGTCATCGACGAGGCGGGCGAAATCTCCATCGAGGACGCGCGCAAGATTCAGCCCAGCTATGAGGAGGACGACATCGTCGAGGTCGAGGTCACGCCGAACAACTTCCGGCGCGTGGCTGCGCAGACCGCCAAGCAGGTGATCGTCCAGAAGATTCGCGAGGCCGAGCGCGGCAAGATCTACGACGACTTCATCGAGAAGGAAAACGAGATCCTCACTGCCATCGTTCACAGCGTCGATCCCGAGACGAAGACCGTCTACGTCGAGCTGGGCAAGACCGAGGGCGCACTGGAGCCCTCTCAGCAGATGGCCGCGGACAATTACGTTCCCGGCGAGCGCTTCAAGGTGTACCTGCTGGAGGTCGTCGCCGACCGCCGTCTCGCCCGTCCGGGCGCGAAATACGGCCCGCAGGTCAGCGTTTCGCGTATCCATCCGGGCCTTGTCAAGCGGCTCTTTGAGCTGGAGGTGCCGGAGATTCAGAGCGGCGTGGTGCAGATCAAGTCCATCGCCCGCGAGGCTGGCTCGCGCACCAAGATGGCCGTCAGCTCCAGCGAGGCGATGATCGATCCGGTCGGCTCCTGTGTCGGCCCGCGCGGCCAGCGCGTGGATCGCGTCGTTACCGAGCTGCGCGGCGAGAAGATCGACATCATCAAGTGGTCCGCCGATCCGGCGGAGTTCGTGGCGAACGCGCTCAATCCGGCGCACGTCATCAACGTGTTCGTCTCCGAGAAGGAGAAGGCCTGCCGTGTGGTCGTGCCGGACAACCAGCTCTCGCTGGCTATCGGCAAGGAGGGGCAGAATGCCCGCCTCGCCGCCCGGCTGACCGGCTGGAAGATCGATATCAAGAGCCAGAGCCAGATCGACGAGCTGATGCTTGCCGAGCAGCAGGCTGCGGAGGCTGCGCAGCAGGAGACCGCCGCGCAGGAAGAAGCGCAGGCCTGAGCGGCGCGCCAGGAGAGGTGAACGCCAACGATGAAAACGCGAAAGATTCCCATGCGCATGTGCGTGGGCTGCCGCGAAATGCGCGAGAAGCGCAGCCTGCTGCGCATCGTCAAATCCGCCGAGGGCGAGATCAGCTTTGATCCGGTGGGCAAGAAGCCCGGCCGCGGCGCATATATCTGCCGCGACAGGACGTGCCTTGAGCGGGCGGTTAAGCAAAAGCAGCTTGAACGCGCGCTCGAGCAGAGGATTGACGAGGCTGTGTACGCGCGGCTGATGGAGGAAATCGATGCCCAGTGAGCAGGTGATTTCAGATAACGCCTTTTTCTCGATGCTCGGGCTTGCGATGCGCGCGGGCGCGCTGACGACGGGCGAGGACGGCGTGAAGAAGGCCGTCGCATCCGGCAAAGCGCTGCTGGTGCTGGTGGACGAGGGCGCGTCAGCGAACACGAGAAAGCTGTTCACCGACGCCTGCGCCCACTACGGCGTGCCGCTGCACATGGCGCAGCGCGAGCGGCTGGGGCTTGCGATGGGCAAGCCGGGACGCATGAGCGCCGCCGTGGCCCGTGGGCCGCTAGGTGAAAAGCTGCTCGCGCTGGCTAAAAGGGAAGCCGGCAGGATGCCGGCTGCATCACCGGCGGAATCAGGCAAATCCTGAAGCCTTGCGCTCGGAACGGATGCTTTGCAGAAGGCTTTCATGGCAAAACGGCAGAATGACCGGCGGGGCCGGTTTGGAAGGGTAACAACACGACTGAACGTGAATGACGCAATTTGCGGGGGTGCAAGGGCAGAATGTCCAAGATGAAGGTTCAAGACGCAACAAAAGAACTGAGCAAGCGCGCTGCGAAGCTGCTTGGCGACGTAACCAGCGTGCGCACGGCCGCGGAAAAGACGCTCGCTGAGCTGCGCAAGCTGGAGAGCGGCTTTGTGCAGCAGGAGGAGGCTCAGAAGGAGGAGAAGCGCCGCGAGGAGCAGCAAAAGGCGCTCAACGCCCAGAGCAGGGCATGGACGATGCCGGATGACACGACCGAGGCTGCGCCGCAGCAGGCCGCCGCAAGCGAGGTTCACGCGCAGGAGGAAAAGCCGCAGCAGGCCGCCGCGCCTGTGCAGGCGAAGCCCGAGGCCGCGCCGAAGCAGGAGAATGCGCCCAAGCCGCAGCAGCCTGCCGCGCCGCGCCCGGTGAGCCAGCAGAGCTTTGCGCCGCGGGGCCAGCAGCAGGGCGGAGCGCGCCCGGCGGGCCAGCAGGGCGGATTTGCGCCGCGGGGCCAGCAGCAGGGCGGAGCGCGCCCGGCGGGCCAGCAGGGCGGATTTGCGCCGCGGGGCCAGCAGCAGGGCGGAGCGCGCCCGGCGG
>JALFHA010000079.1 GCA_022776785.1 Clostridiales bacterium
GGAGTTTGAGGGATGAAATCCCTCAAGCAGGTTTGGAGCCGCAACCTGCCGCCGCCTGTGGCGGAATCAGGCAGGCGAAGGCTGGAAACCGCAAGGAGCGCCTTTGGCGCGACTATGCGGGTTTCCCGGGTCGGCAGCCCAGTGTTCCCTTATTGTTCAAAAGAAAAAGCAGTTTCAGAGCAGGATGCGAAGCATCCTACGATTGAAACGGGGCTGATTCTGCAAAGCTAGATTTTAGCCGCAAAATAGTATAAGTCCCGTCGCTTTGTGGTCGATGCCGACGGTGACACAATTTCCTATAGGTTAAAAAAACGCCCCCGGGCAGGGGCGCAGATGCGCGGGAAGCAGACAGAAGCGTCTTCTTCCCGCATTTTGTCCTTTCAGGGGAGCATTCAATGCTTCTTGCGGCGCTCATGCTCAGACCGCACGGCCTGAGCCAGCTCGGAGGGGAGCACGCCCATGGAGGCTGCGGAGAGCAGATCGCGCAGGATGTTGTCCGGGATGCTCTGAAGCGCTTCCGGGTGGGTGATGATGGCGTGCAGGAAGGCCATCACTTCCTCATCGTTTATCTCGTCGTCATCCTCATCTTCCCCGTCGGGATCGTCATCCCCGGCGAGCGGGGAGAAGGTATCCACATAATGGTCGAGCATGTCATCGAGCATATCGATGTCGGCCTTCTGCTCGAGCCGGAGACTGAGCTGATCGGCCAGGCCGGAGAGAAGGGCGAAGGTGCGTTCATCCTTGCACAGCAGCCTGCGCGGCCTGCCCGACTCGGCAAAGAGCTTGAGCAGCGCCTGCGTGAACTCCGGCGCATAGTCCTCAGGATTGCTGGCAAGCGTGGCGGAGAGAATGAGGCCGCTTTCCAGAGAGACGACCAGCAGCACATAGGGGAAGAACGGCGCGCTCTTCGGTTCCTCTCCCTTGGGCGTGCCCTCCGGCGTGAGGGGCTCGCCGTGCATGAGGATGGCGCAGCCCCATTCCCCGGCGATCCTTTTGGCCTGCCTTGCGCGGGCAGCAGCCAGCTCGTCCGTGAGAAGCGCGGCGGCATAGGCGGGCTTGAAGGTGTCCGCGCAGGCCAGCGATTCCCAGTCAAAGCCGTCCTCCTTTCTGGTGAGCAGGGGAATGCTGCGCCCGTCGGGATCGCTTCCCGTGAGCCCAAGCTCCTCGGAGGACTGCGTTTTCAGCCTGCGCGTGACCTCCATTGCGGCCTCCATGCCCTCGAGCATGTGGAGCTGGTCGGCCTCGTCCTCGATGTGCCACGGATAGTAGTGCGGGCGGAAGCGCTCGAAGACCGGATAGGCGTTTGCGCCGCGCGGCTTGAGGCCATGCGCATGGCAGTAGGCGTTGACCTCGTCAAGGTCCCGCCCCATCAGCTCCGCCTTGCTCTGGAAGGAAACCATCAGGCAGTCCTGAGCGAGCATCATCTCGTGCTGAAGATACGGCTCCGCCATCATATAGTTGTGGTTGAAGATGGCGCGCAGGCTGTGCAGGCCGGATTCGCCGGCATAAAGGGCCAGCGCCAGATGGTCGCCGTTGTGGCCCATGACGCTGCAATAGCTGAGCTGTCCGTCACTGTGGCGGACGGCAAAGATCTGGCTGTCATAGAGCATTTTCCACGGCTTTTCCTTGCGCAGGGCAAAGGCCAGCCTGTAATGTGCATCGGATAGCATGGCGGTTCCTCCTCGGCGGTGTGATGAAATGATTATAGCACCTAAGGGCGCAAAAGCATAGGGATTCGGGAGGAAAAACCTGCCTGCGCGGCAGGGGAATACGGGAGATTGAATTACCCCCTTGACTTTAGCGCACTGACGTGCTAATATAGCACCGCAGTAACGCAAAGATGCGGAGAGGTGAAGAACCATGGCTATTCGGCACAGCGAGGAGACCGACGCCCTGTTTCGCTCGGTTCTGGCGCTTGAGAGCGTCGAGGAGTGCTATGCCTATTTTGAGGATTTGTGTACCGTGAAGGAGGTGCGCGACCTGTCCCAGCGGCTGGAGGTGGCGCGCCTACTCAATGCGGGCAGCTCCTATCAGCAGGCAGCTGCGGCGACGGGGGCCAGCTCCACGACCATCGGGCGGGTGAAGCGCTGCCTTGAATACGGGACGGGCGGCTATCGCATGGTGATGGGCAGATTGAAGGAGGAGGATGCGCGTGATGACGGATGAGCTGCGGCTGGAGGAGCGCGTGTCCATCGCGCTGCGCCGCCTGTACAGGGCCTACGGCTACCAGCCCTACCGGGTCAACCGGTTTGAGGAATACGAGCTCTACATGCGCAACAAGAGCTTTCTGACCAGCGAGCAGATCCTCGCCTTCTGCGATACGGACGGGCGGCTGCTGGCGCTCAAGCCGGACGTGACGCTCTCCGTCGTCAAGAACACGCGCGACAGCGACGGGCCGATGAAGGTCTTTTATTCGGAGAGCGTCTATCGCGTGCCGCGCGCGGGCTACGGCTTTGCGGAGATCATGCAGACCGGCGTGGAGCTGATCGGCCGGGTGGACGCCTACGCGATGGGCGAGGTGCTGATGCTAGCGGCGCGCAGCCTCGAGGCCATCAGCGGCGAATACGCGCTGGACATCGCGGACCTGAGCATCACGGAGGGCGTGCTCAGCGGGGAAGCCCTCGGCGAGGGCGAGAGGCGGCAGCTGCTCACGTTCATCAGCCAGAAGAACCTGCACGGCCTGACGGCGCTGTGCGATTCGCTCGGCGTGAGCGGGCAGACAAGGGCGTGGCTTGCCGCGCTGATTACCGAATACGGCCCGCTGCGCGAGACGCTTTCGCGCATGGAGGCGCTGGGCCTGCCGCCCGCGTGCGAGAAGGGCCTTGCCGACCTGCGCGCTGTGGCGCAGCTGCTGGAAGCCTTTGGCGTTGACCGGGTGAACCTCGATTTTTCCGTCGTCAACGACATGAACTACTACAACGGGCTGGTGTTCAGCGGCTTCATCGACGGCATTCCCGGCGGCGTGCTCTCCGGCGGGCGGTATGACCGGCTGATGGAGAAGCTGGGGCGCACGAGCGAGGCCATCGGCTTTGCCGTGTATCTGGATCAGCTGGAGCGCTTTGCCCCGGAATCGCGGGAGCCGGATGTCGATACGCTGCTGCTCTATGAGAATGACGCGCAGGCCGCTGAGGCTGCGCGCGCCGCGCAGGCGCTCATTGCCCGCGGCGAGCGCGTCCGCGTGCAGCGCGGCGAGGCACCGCAGCGGCTGCGCTGCCGCCGGGTGGTGCGGCTGGGAGAAGGAGGCGGCGAGCAATGAGGATGATGAATATTGCGCTGCCCAAGGGGCGGCTGGGCGACAAGGCCTACGCCGTGCTGGCGCGCGCGGGCTACGCCTGCCCGGCCATCGGCGAGGACAGCCGCCAGCTCACGTTCGTAAGCCCTGATAGAAGCGTGCGCTACTTCCTGGTCAAGCCTGCGGACGTGGCGATCTATGTCGAGCGCGGCGCGGCGGACGTGGGCATCGCGGGCAAGGATATCCTGCTCGAGTATGCGCCGGACGTCTACGAGCTGCTCGATCTGGGCATGGGGCGCTGCCGCATGTGCGTCGCCGGGCCGAAGGGCTTCGCTGACGACCACGCCCGCACGCTGCGCGTGGCGACGAAGTTTCCACACATCGCGGCGCGGCATTACAGCGCGAGGAGCCGGGAAATCGAGCTGATTCACCTGAACGGCTCCATCGAGCTGGCGCCGATTGTCGGTCTGTCGGACGTGATCGTCGATATCGTGGAGACCGGCGCGACGCTGCGCGAAAACGGGCTGGATGTGCTCGAGGAGATCGTGCCCATCAGCGCCCGGCTGATTGCCAACAAGACGGCCTTCAAATTCAAGCGCGAGGAGATTCGCACGCTCGCGGAGCGCACGCAGCGGAGCCTTGCGGGAAAACCGGCATGATGCCGGTTGCATCACCGACCAAGTGATGTAAGTCCCGCTGCTTTGCGACCGAGTCCGAAGCTTTGCAGAAGGACTTTTATAGTAAAACCGGCATGATGCCGGTTGCATCGCCGACGAAGTGATATAAATCCTGTGGCTTTGCGGTCGAGTCCGGAGCTTTGCAGAAGGATTTACAGAGTAATGACAGGAGAGATACGCCATGCAGATACTGGATTTTGCGCAGATTGAGCCGTCGCAGCTGCTCATGCGCGGGCAGCTCAGTGCGGACGTCGGCGAGGCGGTGCGCGCGATCATCGCGGACGTCGCCTCGCGCGGGGACGCGGCGCTGCTCGAGTACGCCAAGCGCTTTGACGGCGCGGAGCTTGAAAGCCTCGAGGTCAGCGCGCAGGAGCTCGATGTGGCGCTTGAGCAGCTCGACCCGGCGCTTCGCCGGGCGATGGAGCGGGCGAAGGAGAACATCACGGCCTTTCACAGCGCTCAGGCTCGCGAGGGCTTCTGCCTGCAGGGGGAAGGCGGCGTGTACATGGGGCAGAAGATCACCCCGATTGAGCGCGTCGGCCTGTACATCCCCGGCGGCACGGCGAGCTACCCCTCGACGGTGTTCATGAATGCGATTCCCGCAAAGCTCGCCGGGTGCGAACAGATCGTGATGGTCTCC
>JALFHA010000037.1 GCA_022776785.1 Clostridiales bacterium
TGCGGCCGCACAGGATCTTTAAGCGCGACCATTACGACCTCTACTGCGATGTGCCGATCTCCTTTACGCAGGCAGCGCTGGGCGGCGAGATCGAGGTGCCCACGCTCGAGGGGACCACGCCCTTCACCATCCCCGCGGGCACGCAGGAGGGCACATCCTTCCGCATCCGCAATCAGGGCGTGACGCAGCTTCGCGGCACGGGCAGGGGCGACCTGTTCTTCACCGTGCATGTGGAGGTGCCCAAGCATCTGGGCGAGAAGCAGAAGGATCTGCTGCGCCAGTTTGAGGATTCCCTGAATGGGCGCGAGTACGAAAAGCGCAAGAGCTTCGGCGACCAGATGAAGGCCTATATCAAGGAAAACGCCGAGCGCTTCAAGGAAAAATTCGACAAGAAGTAAATTTCGACAGCGGGCTGTCGGGATGACCGGACATTCTGAAAAGCGATGCTTCCCCCGGTTTTCCCGGCAGCCCTTTACTCTGTAAGTTCTTCTGCCAAGCTCCGGACTCGGTCGCAAAGCAGCGGGACTTACATCGCTTGGTCGGAAATGCAACCGGCATCATGCCGGTTTTTGCAGAAAGGAAAGCCATGGATTGGATGGAAGCCGTGGTGCATACCACCACGATGGGCGCGGACGTCGTCAGCGAGGTGCTGATGAACGCGGGCGCGGTCGGCACGGCCATCGAGGATCGCTATGACGTGACCTCCAGCAAAAAGGAGGACGGCATGTGGGACATGATCGACGAGGACGTGCTGCGTCACATGAGTGAGGATGTGCTCGTCAAGGCGTACTTCAAGGACGATCAGACGGCGCAGGAGACGCTGCATCTGGTGAGCGAGAAGCTGCGCGAGCTGGGAAAGATGGACTTGGGCTTTGACATGGGCAGCCTCGCGCTGGAGAACAGCTGCGTGCACGAGCAGGACTGGGCGGAAAACTGGAAGAAGTATTACAAGCCCTTCCGCGCGGGCGAGCAGCTGGTCATCAAGCCGAGCTGGGAGGCCTACGAGCCGCTTGAGGGCGATCTCGTGCTCGAGCTCGACCCCGGCATGGCCTTTGGCACCGGCACGCATGAGACGACCTTCATGTGTATGCAGCAGCTCGAGCGCTATGTGAAGCCCGGCTGCCGCGCCATCGACGTGGGCTGCGGCAGCGGCATCCTCGGTCTGGCGGCGGCGAAGCTCGGCGCGTCCGACGTGCTGGCGATCGACCTCGACGAGCTGGCCGTCAAGGTCGCAAAGGAGAACATCGAAAAGAACGGCCTGTCCTCCGTGGTGCGCGCCGTGCACGGCGATCTGCTCGAGCACCGCGAGGAAAAGGCGGACGTCATCGTCGCCAACATCATCGCGGACGTGATCTGTTTCCTGTGCGGCCCGGCCAAAAATCACCTGCTGCCTGGCGGCGTGTTCATCTGCTCCGGCATCATCCGTGAGCGCGAGGACGACGTGCAGCGCGCACTCGCGCAGGCGGGCTACACCGTCTGCAACCGACTGGAAAAGGGAGAGTGGGTGTGCCTTGCGGCGCATCTGTGAGCGGCTATGAATCGATTTTTTGCCGATGAGCGCGGTGTGCAGGATGGCGTCGCTTATTTAAGCAGCGAGGATTCCCGCCACGCGCTGCGCGTGCTGCGCCTTGACGTGGGTGATGAGGTGGAGCTCGTCTGCGCGCCGAAGCGCTTTCTGGCCTCAATCGAGGCGGCAGGGGAGGATGGCGTGCGCGTGCGTGTGCGGGAGGAGCTTGCCTGCACCGAGCCGCGCACACAGGTGACGCTCTATCAGGGTCTGCCCAAGGCCGAGAAGATGGAGTGGATTGTCCAGAAGGCGACGGAGCTGGGCGCGTGCGCCGTGCAGGGCGTGGCGATGGAGCGCTGCGTGGTGAAGCTGGACGGCAAGGACGCCGCAAAGAAGGCTGAGCGATGGCAGAAAATCGCGCGGGAGGCTGTTAAGCAGTGCGCCCGTGTGGATGTGCCGAGGGTAGCGGCGCCGCAGAGGCTCGCCGCGCTGCGAGAGGAGCTCACTGCGCTCGATGTGCTCATCGTTCCGTGGGAGGATGCGCGCGACGGCAGCATCCGCGACGCGCTTGCGCCGTTTGAAAGGCGGGAGGTGCTGCGCGTCGGCGTGCTCATCGGCCCGGAGGGCGGCATCGCACCACGGGAGGCCGAGTGGCTTCGCGAGGCGGCGGGCGGCAGGCTCGTTACGCTCGGGCCGCGCATCCTGCGCACGGAGACGGCGGCGCTCGCCGCGCTGACGCTCGTGATGGCGGCGCGCGGAGAAATGGAATAATTGCGGCGCGGGGGTTGTCAGATCCCCGTGCCGTATTCTATAATACGGATAGCTTTGAAGCGCGAAAGGGAGAAGAGCATGAGATTTCGTAAGAGCGTGAAGGTCTGCAAGGGCGTGAAGCTCAATGTGTCCAAGTCGGGCGCAAGCCTGACGGTCGCGCCGATGAAGGGCGTCTCCTTCAATCTGGGCGGCAAGGGAGCATTCCTCAACTGGAGCATCCCGGGCACGGGCGTGTATGACCGCGTGCGGCTGGATACGCTGCTCAAGGACAAGCTGGGCGGGCTGTTTGACGGCGCAGGGCAGCAGGAGCGGCAGGAGCCGCCGCAGCAGGAACCGAGGACGTCGCGCACGAGGCAGGGCGCCGCGGGCAGCGCGAAGAAACCGACGTCCGGCACAGCAAAGGGAAAGCAGGCAGGCCCGAGCGATGCGGAGCTCGAGCGCATCGCCCATCAGGAGGCGCTCATCGCCATCGGCAGCCTGACGCCTGCGGTCAGCCCGCGCGCGATGGGTGAGATGGACGCACAGCAGGCCGAGCAGGCGGTGGCGGAGTGGCTTGGCGAGGTGCAGGCACCCATCGAATTTGCCGTGCAGACCGAGGCCGTGCCCGGCAGACGGCTGATGATGGTCGATCTCGATCTGCCGGAGATTGAGAACATGCCCGCAGACAGGCTCGCGCAGCTCGCCGACGGCACGCTGAAGATCAAGAAAAAGACGCAGAAGGAGCTGCGCGAGGACTATAAAACCTGCGTCTTCGGGCTGGGGCAGTTTGTCGCGGGAAGCGTGATGGCGCTCGTGCCCGCGGCACAGAAGGTTGCGGTATCGGCCTACACCACGCGGCGCAGCGACAAGACCGGCGAGGCGGAGGATGTGTTTATCTATTCCGTCGTCTACGAGCGGGAGAAGATGGCTGCGGTTTGCGCGCAGGACGATCCCTGCGCGGCTTGCGACGGCCTGCGCAGCCGGTATATTCTGCTGGCCAGCGGGCTGCTCAAGCCGATTACGCCCTATGAGGCGGAGGAGCTTGACTGATACTGTCTTGCACTTAAAAGCTCGAATATAAGCGCGAAGCGAAGAAGGGAGTTTGAGGGATGAAATCCCTCAAGCAGGTTTGGGCGGCAGCCCAATGTTCCCTTATTGTTCAAAAGAAAAAGCAGTTTCAGAGCAG
>JALFHA010000082.1 GCA_022776785.1 Clostridiales bacterium
CCACATGCCCTTTTCCCAGCCATCGGGCACATTGCTCGTGACGGCGGAAAAATCGCCGTTCTCGAGCAGGTTGCCCTGTACAGCCTCCGCGTCCTGCGGCGTGCGCAGCATAAACGCCGCGCCAACGGCCAGCAGCGCCGCCAAAAGCACGATCACCAGCGCGATCCGCCTGTTCGTTCTGTTCATGAATCCGCCTCCCGTTGGCCGCCTCAAAACACCGGCCCCTGATAGGGGAACGCGTTGACGATGTGCGTCACATCCGCCCCCTGAATCTCGATCACGTCAAAGCGCGCCTGCCTGTCCATCAGTCCGCGCTGCGCCATGAACTCCAGCGCGCCCTTCGAAATCCTGCGCTGCTTGGCGGGCGTGACGGCTTCCCGGCCCGTTCCGGCGCGGCCTCCCCTGCGCAGCTTGACCTCGACGAACACCAGCACGCTGCCGTCAAGCGCCACAAGGTCGATCTCCGCGCCGCGCACCGCCACATTGCGCGCCACGATGCGGTAGCCCTTGCGCGTCAGCTCCTGCTCCGCGCGTACCTCGCCGAGCACGCCGCGCGCGTGCGCATTCAGCCTGCCGCCCTCCACGCTCAGCACCCCGTATCCACAAAGTGCCCGATGAACGAGCGCCTGTGGATGGGCGAGGGGCCATAGGCGCGCAGCGCGGCGATGTGCTCCGCCGTGCCGTAGCCCTTGTTCTTCGCCAGAGCATACTGCGGATACTGCGCATCCAGCTCGCGCATGATCCGATCCCGCGTCACCTTCGCCAGAATCGACGCCGCCGCGATGGAGTAGCACTGCGCGTCGCCGTGGACAATACCCCGCACCTCACCGCGCACGTCGAGCGAGCTCACCGCGTCCACGAGGAACAGGCCGCAGGGCGCGTCCTTCGCAGCCTCGGCCATCGCCCATTTGGTCGCCTGAAGGATGTTCATCCGGTCGATGTCCTCCGGCGAGGCCAGCGCCACGCGGGCATAGACGGCCGTCTCCATGATCTGATCGTAGAGCGCCTCGCGCCGCTTTTCAGTCAGCTTCTTGCTGTCGTCCACATAGAGCAGCAGCGGCTCGGGCGGCATCACCACGCAGGCGGCGGCTACGGGGCCGCACAGCGGGCCGCGCCCGGCCTCATCGATCCCGGCAAACGCGAGACCGCTCTGCCATATCTCCCTGTCCATGCGGGAGATCTCCTCCCGCCGCGCCTCCCAGTCCTTTTTCATGCGTTGCCTCCTGCGGCAGGCGCGCGCTGGAGCGTGACGCGCCCCAGCTTGCCCGCACGAAACTCGTCGAGCACCACCGCCGCGCCCCTGTCCGTATCGCACACGCCGCCGGGCAGCAGCCAGCCGCGCCCGCGGCAGACGGCCTCCAGAAGCGCAAGCCCGGCGAGCGGCTCCCCGCCCGTCTCCCGGATGCGGAAGCGCGCGACAGCTGCGTCATGCTTATTGGCCATCAGCCACTCGAGCAGATGGATGGCAAGCAGCTGCTGATCCATCGCCTGCTCGCCGATGGTGCCCACAAACGCGAGTGCCTGCGCGTCCCGCTGATCCTCCAGATTCGGCCAGAGCAGGCCAGGGGTATCCAGCAGCTCCAGATAGGGCGTGATGCGCACCCACTGGTTGCTGCGCGTCACACCGGGACGGTCGCCCGTTCTGGCGATGGTCGAGCCGTTGATGCGGTTGGTGAAGGTGGATTTGCCCACGTTGGGCACACCCACGATCATCACGCGCACAGTCTTGCGCACGCCGCGCTGCGCCATGCGCTCCACCATGTCCTGCGTCAGCCGCTCCACGCGCGCAACCACGTCCTTCGCGCGCCCGCGCACGCTGTCAAAGCTCATCGCTTCAATCCCCTGCGCGCGGTAGGCGGCCAGCCATGCGCGTGTCTGCGCCTCCTCGGCCAAATCAGCCTTGCCCAGCACCAGCAAATGCCACTTGCCTGCAATCAGCTTGCCCAGGTCCGGATTGCGGCTGGCCCGGGGGATGCGCGCATCGCACAGCTCCACCACCGCGTCCACGCGGCTGAGCTGCTCGGCAAGCAGCCTTTTGGCGCGCGCCATGTGGCCGGGATACCAGTTGATCTTCCTGTCCTGCGCGCGCAGCATCGTCTCGTCGTTCATCGTGAACCTCCGGTTTTTCTGCCTATACAGACGGATTGAAAGGGAAAAACCCTTCACCATTTTTTGAAAAAAGGAAAAAAAGAACCGCCGGAAAACCCCGGCGGTCCTAAAAGCACAATTACTTCTCCTTAATCTTGGCGGCCTTGCCGGACAGATTACGCAGATAGTACAGCTTCGCACGGCGAACCTTGCCGCGGCGCAGCACCGTAATCTTGTCAAGACGCGGGGAATGCAGCGGGAAGGTGCGCTCCACACCGATGCCGTAGGAAACACGGCGGAGGGTGAAGGTCTCGCGGACGCTGCCGTTGCGCTTAGCGATGCAGATGCCCTCGAACGCCTGAAGACGCTCGCGCTCGCCCTCAACGACCTTCACCATCACACGCAGGGTATCGCCCACGTTGAACTTGGGAAGATCCTTCTTGAGCTGCTCGCTCTCGATCGCACGGATGATCTCACTCATGTGTCGATTTCTCCTTTCCTCATAGACGTTCATTCACGGCGCGACTTTGCCGCCAGCGGAACGCCCGTTTCATACGGGGGCTATTATAGCATGTTTTCCCGTCGTTTGGCAAGAGAAATTTTTTCTTTCGGGTCAGTTTTTGCAGGTTTTTTCTGTTTTTCTGCGCCTTCGCGCTATTTCAGGGCGCGCATCGCCGCGCGGATTCCCCGCTCGGCCTGCCCCGCGTCCTGCTCGCCTGCGATCACATCGCCAACCGCCTGGGCAAGCAGGCCGCGCAGCGTGCTGCCCGCATCCGTCGCGTCAAGCGGCGGCAGCCACTGCGCGCCGTCGCGCCAGATGGCGCGCTCCTGCGGCATCAGCCATGCCTGCTCCTCATCCGTCAGCCGCCGCAGCGCCGTAAGCGAGAGCAGTGCCTGCGCGCTGCGTTCCGAGCGGAACACCGCCGCACCGATGACCTCAAAGGCGCGCACGCTCTCGCCGCTCGACGAGGGATACGGCCGCTCGATCAGCTCCACGCCTGCGCGCTCGAGCCCCACGGCGCTGCGCTGCGCCTCTACCTGCGTCCAGTCGATGAAGAAGGCCGTCTCCCCTGCCGCAAAGTGCTCAAGCGCCTCCTGGCGGCTCTGCGCCACGCCGATCAGCCCCTGACCGACCATGATCTGCAGCCACGCCAGCCCCTCCAGCGCCGCGCTGCCCTCGTCATAGCAGCCGTCCGCATCCAGCATCGCGCCGCCGCCGATAGCCTGCATCAGCGCCTCCAGCGCCGCGCCGTCGTCCTCGCCCTCCAGCCAGATCTCCATGCCGGGCGCACCGTCCAGCGCGAAATCCTCGAGCATCTGGTTCAGCTCCATCGGATACCAGACCGGGTGCTCCATGTCGTCAAGCAGGCTGCCATAGCTGCGCCGGGCCAGCAGCCGCGCATTGACAGCCATCTGCCTGTGGCTGGCCCAGAGCGGGCGCATGAACAGCGTGCTGCCCAGCGTGCAGCAGTCAAGCACCTCCTGCTGCACGCGCTCCCGCTCCATGGCCTCCTCGTCATCAAGCGCCAGCAGCAGCCCCTCCTTCGCCCACGCCAGCGCCTCGCCCGGCGAACAGATGGCGATCTGCGGCGCGCGGTCGGAGAGCACCAGCTCGCGCAGGCTCACGCCGTCCTCGCCGAGCAACGCCGTCCACGTCCCCTGCGGAAGCTCCTCATTCAGCCACGCAGCCAGCCGCTGCGCCTCCTGCCGGTCCATCGCGCCCTGCGCGATATACACTCGCATCTCCTCCTGCGCCGAGGCCGCCGCGCCGCAGAGCAGCAAAAAAGCCAGCGCCAGCGCCACAAAACCCTTCTTCACGCTCTTCCCTCCTTGTCCTGTTGCTTCATGTATATACAGGACAGGGAGGACGCATGACAAAAAGCGGGCGACGTCCGTTTCACGCAGGCACCGCCATGCAAAAGGCGCGGACGTTGCGTCCGCGCCAGAGAAGGGCGTCTGATCCTTACAGCATACTCTTGAGGAATGCCTGAAGCCGCTCGGACTTCGGCGCGCCGAGCACGTCCGCGGGCGCACCCTGCTCGCAGATGACACCGCCGTCCATGAAGACGACCTGATGCGCCACCGCGCGCGCGAAGCCCATCTCGTGCGTAACCACGAGCATCGTCAGGCCCTCCTGCGCGAGCGTCTGCATGACGGCGAGCACCTCGCCGACCATCTCCGGGTCGAGCGCGCTGGTCGGCTCGTCAAAGAGGATGACCTCCGGGTCCATCGCCAGCGCGCGGGCGATGGCGACGCGCTGCTTCTGTCCGCCGGAGAGCTGGCGGGGCTTGGCGTCCACATAGGCGTCCATGCCCACCTTTTTGAGGTACTTGAGCGCGTTGGCCTCGCTCTCCTGCTTGGTTCGGCCAAGCACCTTCATCTGCCCGGTCATGCAGTTGTGCAGCACGTTCATGTTGCCGAACAGGTTGAACTGCTGGAACACCATGCCCACGCGCGCGTGATAGCGCGGCATGTTCACGCCGCCGGTGAGGATGTTCTCGCCATGGTAGAGGATCTCGCCCGCATCGGGCATCTCCAGCAGGTTGATGCAGCGCAGCAGCGTCGATTTGCCCGAGCCGGAGGAGCCGATGATGCAGGTGACCTCGCCCTTGTTGGCGGAAAAATCGATACCCTTGAGGACCTCGTGGCTGCCGAACGCCTTGTGCAGGTTTTTGACCTCGATCACGGATTCCATCGTTTTTCCACCTCCTCGGCGTTCTCGCGGGAGACGACGATCTCCGCGCGGCTGTCGCTCTGCGAGCCATGAATGACGTAGTTGTCCGGGCCGTCCATCTTGCGCTCGATGAAGCGCAGGATGCGGCTGACCGTCAGCGTCAGGATCAGGTAGATGACCGCAATGATGAAGTAGACCTCAAAGTAGCGGTAGTACGCGCCCGCCGCGCTCTTGGCCTGGAAGAACAGCTCCGAAACGGAGATGACGTTGAGCACGGAGGAATCCTTGATGTTGACGATGAGCTCATTGCCCACGCTGGGCAGGATGTTGCGGATGGCCTGCGGCAGCACGACGGTGGTCATCGTCTGCCAGTGGGTCATACCGATGGCGTGCGCGGCCTCGAACTGGCCCTTGTCGATGGAGATGACGCCGCCGCGGATGATCTCGGCCATGTACGCGCCGGTATTGATGGAGATGATGAAGATGGCGGCGAAGGTCGTATCCATGTACATGCCCGCGTACTGCGCGCCGTAGTAGATGACGACGGCCTGCACGATCATCGGCGTGCCGCGGAAGACCTGAATATACGCGCCCAGCAGCAGCTGCACGGCCTTGAGCAGCGCGTCGCGCACGGCAGCGGCGGCGGACTTGCGCCCGAGCGAGGGCATGGGCGAGGTCGCGCGCACGATAGCCACGAGCAGGCCGATGATGAAGCCGAAAATCGTGCCCGTCAGCGCGATGAGCAGCGTCATGCCCGTGCCGCGCAGAAAGAGCATTCCGTACTTCTGAAGCAGGAAGGCGACCCATCCAAAGAAGGATGTGGAGGCTGTTGGCATGGTTGATCCCCTCTCTTAATTCAACGCAGAAAGGGCTGCCGGGAGGCCCCGGCAGTCCGTATCTGGCTTTTGCGCTTTACTATAAAAGTCCTTCCGCAAAGCTTCGGACTCGGTCGCAAAGCAACGGGACTTACATCACTTGGTCGGTGATGCAATCGGCATCATGCCGATTTACTCTGAAAGTCCTTCCGCAAAGCTTCGGACTCGACCGCAAAGCAGAGAGACTTGCATCACTTGGTCGGTGATGCAACCGGCATCATGCCGGTTTACTCGCTGAGCGGCTGGGCGGCAACGGCGGCATCCATGATGGCGTTGCGCTCGTCGTCGCTGATTCCGGCAAGGATCTCGTTGATCTTCTCCTTGAGCTCGCTGCCCTGGCGAATGCCCACGGCGATTTCCGCGTCCTCGGGCGCGATTTCAAAGCCCTTGCCCGCCTCGAAGGTCACGAACGTGAGGTCGGGGTTGGAGGCGGTGGCGGAGACGGCGCCGGGGCGGTCCGCGATATAGCCGTCAATCGCGCCGGAACTGACGGCGACGATCATCGTCGGGAAGGTATCCTGCGCGGGCATCTTCACGACACCGGGGATCTGGTCGATCTCGTCATAGTGGAAGGTGCTCATCTGGCCGGTGATCTTCGCGCCGGCGAGGTCGGCAAGGCTCTGCGCCGCAGCGAATTTGCTGTCCTTGCGGACGACGACGCACAGCTCGGTGACGTAGTAGGCATCGGTGAAGTCGATGGTGAGCTTGCGCTCCTCGGTCGGGCTCATGCCGGCGATAATCACGTCGATGTTGCCGGAGAGCAGCGCGGGCGTGAGGCCGTCCCACTCGGTCTTGACGATTTCAAGCTCCATGCCCAGCTTGTCGGCGATGATTTTGGCAATACGCACGTCATAGCCGTCGGCATAGCCGCCCGCCGCGATGGCAACGGCGTCCTTGCTCGGCTCGCTCTGCGTCCAGTTGTAGGGCGCATAGTTGCACTCCATACCCACGCGCAGCGTATCCGCCGCCGCCAGAGAAACCGCGCAGGCGAGCACAAGCGCCAGCGCAAGCGCAATCAGCTTCTTCATGATGAAATCCCCCTTGTATTGTGCAGCCACAGGATACGCGGCCGCGCTCGAATGACGATATATTACACTCCGCGCCGCGCTGTGTCAATCAAAATACAAATCTTTTTGTTTGTTTTTGTATTTTCTACAACGCAGAGAGGGATCATGCTTCTCTTTGCGCTGCCATTTCTGCCAACCCCTGACGGGAATTGGGAAAAAGCCAAAGCGCGGCCCTTGAAGCCTGCGCTTTGCTAGTGATTTGTTGAATCTAAATCTTGTATAAACCAGAAGATTGTGCTATAGTAACCCCAGATGATAATGGGGGGTTATGATATGCCATCGTTCAAAT
>JALFHA010000104.1 GCA_022776785.1 Clostridiales bacterium
GTGGCGCTCTGACCAGCTGAGCTACGACCCCAAGCACGAGATGTATTATACATCATCCCGCCCCATAAATCAAGAGGATTTGCAGAATTTATGCAAACTTTTTTGCGTTTGTGAATTGCCCGACTAAACGCAGCGGGTATAAACGTTCTCCGCTGCATTTGCTTAGGTACCTCACACTCCGCTTTTCTTTTGGCCCGCGTTTTGCTATACTGTGTCCATCAAGACCGGGGCGCTGTGTTCCCCGCGGATCGTTGCGCCTCGCTTTCCACGCCAACGCTCCGCAAGGGAATATCCCCCATTCAGCAACTCACAGTGCAAAAGGAGCCCGCCATGTATCGCATCCTGATCGTCGAGGACGACGCGGCCATCGCCGCCGCGCTCGCCCGTCACCTCTCCTCGTGGGGCTTTGAGCCCCGTGCCTGCGAGGATTTCTCCCGCGTGATGGAGACGTTTCTCGCCTTTGATCCGCACCTGACGCTGCTGGATCTCGCGCTGCCGGTCTCGGACGGCTACAGCCTGTGTCAGCAAATCCGGCGCGTATCGAAGACACCCGTCATCTTCCTCTCCAGCGCGGGGGACAATCTGAATATCGTCACCGCCATGACGCTCGGCGCGGACGACTTCATTGTCAAGCCGTTTGATCCCGCCGTGCTTCACGCGCATCTGCTTGCGCTGCTCCGGCGCGCCTACGATTTCTCCGCCGCGCCCGAATCGGCACTGTGGCATGGTGCGACGCTGTGTGCACAGGATGCGGCGCTCGTTCTCGGGGAGGCGCGTCTGCCGCTCACGCGCAACGAGTTCCGCATCCTCAGCACGCTCCTCAGCCGCCGCGGACAGGTCGTCAGCCGGGAAACGCTGATGGAGCGTCTGTGGGAAACCGACTGCTTTGTCGAGGAAAACACGCTCAGTGTCAACGTCAACCGCCTGCGCCGCAAGCTCGAGCCGCTGGGGCTGTCCGCCTACATCGTCACCCGCAAGGGGCTGGGCTATGCCGCCGAATAGGAGGAGCCATGCGTCTGCTTTTCGATTACCTGCGCGCCTGTCCGATGGCGATCGTGCCGCTGCCCTGCGCACTGATCGCCGCCGCTGTCGGGCTGCTCTACGGCCTGCCCGCTTCGGCGGCGCTCTATGCCCTGCTGCTGGCGCTGGCCGTCTGGCTCTCTGCGCTGCTCATCGGCTTTCTCCGCTACAGGCGGCGGCACATCCTGTATGAGCGGCTTCTTCGCACACCGGAGCTTTGCATTCAGGGTCTGCCCGAGCCGCAGTCCCCGCAGGAGCGGGAGGTGCAGGCGCTCCTGCGCGCCGCGCTGCTCGAGCGGGATGACGCGCTTTCCCAATCCGAGGCGCGCCACGCGGAGCAGGTGGGCTATTACACGCTCTGGGCGCACCAGATCAAGACGCCGCTGGCCGCCATGCGCCTGATGCTCGCCGAGCGGGACGATGCGCAGGCGCGCGAGCTTCGGCTGGAGCTTGCCCGCGTGGAGCGCTATGTCGAGATGGCGCTGTGCTATCTGCGCCTTGACGGCAGCCAGACCGACTACGTGTTTGCCAAAGTGGCACTCGAGCCGCTTGTGCGCGCGTGCGTGCGCCGGTTTGCCCCGCAGTTCATCAGCAAGCGTCTGCACCTTGAGCTTGAGCCCCTTCCCGGCGAGGTGCTGACGGATGAGAAGTGGCTCTCCTTCGTCATCGAACAGCTCCTCTCCAACGCCGTCAAGTATACGCCGCCCGGCGGAGCCGTGCGCATCGGCCTGTCCGCCCCGGGCGTGCTGCTGATCGAGGACACGGGCGTGGGCATCAGCGCGCAGGATCTGCCGCGCATCTTCGAGCAGGGCTTCACCGGGCGCAACGGGCGCGCGGACAAGCAAGCCAGCGGTATCGGCCTTGCACTCAGCGCACGCGTGATAGCCCGTCTCGGGCACGCCATTTCCTGCGAGAGTACGCCGGGGCAGGGCACGCGCATGACGCTCGATCTGCGCAGCCAGGCGCTCGAGCGGGAATGAGGAAGCGCGATCTTACAAAACCGTAAGCCTGCGCGCCGCATCTGTAAGGAGAATCGATAGCGCGCCGCCGCCCTCCCGCGCTATACTGCTCCCATCCAAACAAGGAGGACAGAATTCATGCCGATTCTCGAGGTCAGTCACCTGAAAAAGACCTATACCGCGCAGGCGGGCGGCGCGCCCGTCCACGCACTCACCAACGTCAGCTTTCAAGTAGAGGAGGGCGAGTTCGTCGCCATCATGGGCGAATCCGGATCGGGCAAGACGACGCTGCTGAACATCCTCGCTGGGCTGGATACCCCCACCGGCGGGCGCGTGCTGCTGGGCGGGCGCGACCTGAGCGCCGTGCCGGAGCGGGAGCTGGCGGCGTTCCGCCGAGACCATCTGGGCTTTGTGTTCCAGGAGTTCAACCTGCTGGATGCCTTCTCCCTGCGCGACAATATTCTGCTGCCGCTGGTGCTCTCAAACGCCAGCCGCATGGATATGCAGTCGCGCCTTGAGCGCGTCGCCGCGCAGCTGAATATCACACCGCTGCTGGACAAATACCCCTACGAGGTCTCCGGCGGGCAGAAGCAGCGCGCCGCCGTGGCGCGGGCGCTCATCACCCATCCCAACCTCATCCTCGCCGACGAGCCGACGGGTGCGCTCGATTCCCGCGCCTCCGAGGAGCTGATGGACGTCTTTTCGCAGGTGAATGCCAGCGGGCAGACACTGCTGATGGTTACGCATTCCATCCGCGCGGCGTGCTTCGCCTCGCGCGTGCTGTTCATCAAGGACGGAGAGGTCTTCCACCAACTCTACTGCGGCGATATGGGCCGCGAGGCGATGTACCAGCAGATCACCGATGCGCTGACGCTGCTGACGACGGGCGGTGATCGCCGGTGAAGGGCTCGCTCTACGCCCGGCTCGCGCTGGGCAGCATCCGCAAAAACCGCAGGCTCTACCTGCCCTACCTGCTCTCCGGCTGCATGATGGTCGCCGTGGAGCTGATCCTCGGCTACCTGACGGGCGACCCCGCCATACGGGCGATGCCAGGCGGCGCGTCGATGTGCATGGTGCTCGCGTTCGGCGTGGTCGTCATGGCCGTCTTCTCCGTCATCTTTCTGCTGTATTCCAGCTCGTTTCTGCTCAAGCAGCACAGCCGCGAGCTGGGGCTGTATGCCATGCTTGGCATGAGCAGGCAGCATCTTGCCCGCATCTTGCTCTGGGAGACGCTGCTCTGCGCCGCCTTTTCCATCATCGGCGGGCTGGTGCTCGGCACGCTGCTTGCCAAGGCCTTCCAGCTCGGCCTGCTGCGCCTGTGCCATGCGCAGGCGGCGACGGGCTTCTCCCTCTCCCCGAGCCTGCTGCTCGACGTGTCGCTCATCTTCGCAGTCACCTATACCATCATCGCGCTGCGCGGCGTGGTGCACGTCTATCGCAGCAGTCCGCTCGCGCTGATGCGCTCCAGCCGCACCGGCGAGCGCCCGCCGCGCGCCCATGCGCTGCAAGCGCTGGCCGGGGCCGCCGCGCTGCTGGCAGGCTATGTCCTCGCCGTCACAGTCAAAAACCCGATGATCGCGCTGACCACGTTCTTCATCGCCGTGCTGCTGGTCATCCTCGGCACGTCGCTGTGCTTCCGTTCGGGCAGCGCCTATGTCCTTGCGGCGCTTCAGGCCAACGGCAGCTATTACTACCATCCGGAGCACTTCATCAGCGTGTCGGGAATGCGCTACCGCATGACCCGCTGCGCATCGTCACTGACGGTCATCTGTATTCTCTCGACGATGGTGCTCGTCACGCTGTCCTGCTCTGCTTGCCTGTATGTCGGCGTGGACGACGCGCTGCGCACGCAGTACAAGCACGAAATCGACATCTCCCTCGAATCACAGACGCTCCCCGACGCGGACGTGCTTCTCGCACCCGTTGAGGCCGCGCTTGCTGAGGCAGGCGTGCAGCCGGAAAACGCGCTGGCCTGCCGCAGCTTCGGCTTTGCCGGTCGGCTCGCTGGAGATACCCTGTACCTCGAAGACGGATTTGACGGCAGTCTCTGCGTTGTGGCGGTCATTCCGCTGTCCGACTACAATGCCATCACGGGCGAGGGCGCCGTCCTCGCGCCCGGCGAGGCGCTGGCGCTGGACAGCCTCGCGCCAAAGCTGGGCGATGGCGTCAGCATTGAGGGCGGCTCGCGCTTTGCGGTTACAGACAGGCGCACCGAGGTGCCCGACGTGTGGAAGGACGGCGCGGACATCGTGGAGAGCCTGATTCTCGTGCTATGCGACGGGGAGATTAACGCCTGCGCAGACAGCGTGCGCGCGGCCTCTGGCAGAGCCATCCTCATTTCCTCCGATTATGCCTTTGACACGGGGATAAGCGCAGAGGAGCAGCCCGCGCTTGCCTCGGCGATCGCCCGCCGTCTGGAGGATGCGGGGCTTAACGTGGGCCTCAAGGTGCGCGAGGCGCAGCGCAGCGACTTCTGGGGCACATTCTCCGGCTTCCTGTTTCTGGGCGTGATGCTCAGCGCTGCGTTCCTCTGTGCCGCCGTGCTGAGCATGTACGACAAGCAGATCACCGAGGGCTACGAGGATCAGGCCTCCTTCGCCATCATGCTGCGTGTCGGTCTGTCGCTCGAGCAGGCCCGTACCTGTGTCAACGCGCAGATGCGCGCCGTGTTCCTGCTCCCGCTGCTCGGCGCGGGGCTGCACACGGCCTTCGCCTTCCCGATGCTCTCCAAGCTTCTGATGCTCTTCGGGCTGACGAATATCCGCCTGCTGACGCTGGTGACGCTCGCCTGCTACGCGGTGTTCGCCGTGTTCTACACCGTCGTCTACCGCATCACGTCGCGGACGTATTACCGTCTGGTGACGGGCGGCTCTCCATGACAAGCAGCTGCTCGATGAGCCGACGCCCCTGCCCTGCAGGGACGGTTGCCGCCAGCGCCGCATCCACCCGCGCCACATTCGGCGCGAGGCGGCGCACCAGCCCGGCACGCTCATCGTAGCGCTCCGGGGCCGCCAGCGGCGCAAAGCGCAGCGGCACCACCGCGTCGTAGGGCGGCAGAGCAGGGATCTCCTGCGCGCGCAGCAGCAGCGCGTCCGCCTCGGGCGAGCCCGCCAGATGCAGCGTCAGGTAGCGCAGCAGCACCCCGGCTGCCGCCGTCTGCGTCTCGCCCTGCGCCTGCTCTCCTCCGCCGTCCGACGCGGGCCGCAGCTCGAGCTGGATGATGCCATCCGGCCAGAGCAGTGCATAAGCGTGTCGCTCGGGCAAAAGCTCCTCTACCGTGCCGCCGGAAAGCCGCAGCGCCGCCGTCAGCGGACGGATAGCCGGGTCAAACGGAAAGAGCTGTATGTAGACCTCCGCATCCGGCGAGGCGGGGAACGCCTGCCCCTCCTCCCCCAGCGGCCCGCAGAACTGCCCGTTGACCAGCAGCACGCCGCGCACCGCGCTCTCAATCCTCAGAATTTCAAACATGCGCATCGCCCCTTTGTGCGATGCTATGACAAAGGGCCCGAAGCTATACCGCTTCGGGCCCTTTTCCTGCCGGGCGGAAAGCTCCGTCCGGTAGCCTATCCCTTTCTGAGCAACTTGTCCATCGGCTTTCCCTTTGCCAGCTCGTCCACCAGCTTGTCCAGCACGCGGATCTTGCGCATGAGCGGGTTTTCGATGGCCTCGATGCGCACGCCGCAAATGCTGCCCGTCACCCGCTCCCACGCAGGATTCAGACCGGGCGCTTCCTCAAAGAACGTCCGGTAGGGCACGCCCGCCGCGAGCTGCGCCTTCAGCCCCTCCTGCGTGTAGCCCGTCAGCCAGCGGGTCACCTCGTCCACCTCATCGCGCGTGCGCCCCTTGCGCTCCGCCTTCGCCACCAGCAGCGGTATACCCGTGCGACGCTCATTGCAAAGACCTTTTCTTCCTTCATATACTTTGCCTCCCATGCGTCATCCTCCCTCGGCCATCGCCTTGGCCTCACAGCCGGGATGCGCTCATTTCCCCATGCTTATCCGGATGCTCCCCTTCCACTCGGGAAAAAGCCAAATCCCCATCATCAGCGCGCCCATCACCGCACATGCCCCTGCGATGACATATACATCGGACTTGCGAATCCACTTCCAATCCACCCTGTCAGGCGTCATCGGCCGATGGTAGGCGTTTTGAAAAGAACAGTAGATATGCCGCCATTTCAGCCCATATCCCAGCAATGTCCAGACTGCGTAGCCCATCAGCCCTGCGCCCAATGCAAGCCGGAAGTCAAGCAGCCTGCCTGCCGCAAGGATGATGGCAAACCATCCATACCGATGGCAGTATGCCAGCACGCGCACCATGATTTCTGCACCGCGTCCTTTCCCGATTGTTCCCGCCTCTGCCTGCCTCCCTGTCGTTCATCCGTTTCATCGCATCGCCCTCATGCCAGCGGCTTCTTATTCGGCGTGCCCGCCTTGCGGGGGTATGCCTTCGGCGTCTTGCCCGTCTTGTCGGTGAGCAGCAGCACATGCTGCCAGTCGTCCCGTCCGGGCACGGGAGCGGACACTACGCCGCGCACCGTGCCGCCGAGCACGAAGGCCGCGCGGCGCGCCGCCGTCAGCTCGTCCTGCACGCCGGGTCCCTTCCAGGCAATCGCCACGCCGCCCGTGCGCACGAAGGGAAGCGTCAGCTCCTCGAGCACGGCGGAGGAGGCCACCGCGCGGGAGACCGCGGCATCATAGCGCTCCCTGTGCGCCTCCATGCGCGCCGCGTCCTCCGCGCGGGCGTGGAGCGTCTGCGCAGACAGCCCCAGGCGGGCAAGCGCGTCGTTCAGAAACGCAATGCGCTTTTGCAGCGCATCCAGAAACGTCAGCTTCAAATCGGGGCGCAGGATGAGCAGCGGCATCCCCGGGAAGCCCGCACCCGTGCCCACGTCGATGACGCGCGCATCCGGCGCGAGCAGCCCCTGCGCCAGCGGCGCAACGCTGTCGAGGTCGTGCCGGTCGATGCGCTCGTCCTCATCGAGCACCGCGGTCAGATCCATGCGCGCATTGTATTCGTCCAGAATCGCGTGGAACGCCGCAAAGCGCTCCACCGCCTGCTGGTCGAAGGGCACGCCCATCGCCGTCAGGCCGTTTGTCAGTCTCTCTGTGTTCATCATTCGCTCTCCAGCCAGAGCTTGATCCAGCTCAGGCCCTCCCGGAAGTGGTTCTTAATAAAGTATTCGGGCTTGGACGGGCTGCCCTTGCCCGTCGCGGATATGCCCACCTGCCTGCATAGCTCAAGCGCCCGCGCGACGTGATAGTCGCTGGTGACGATGAGCGCCTGTGAAAGCCCGCGGTGCTCCATCATCGCCTTAGCGTATTCGAGGTTCTGCCGCGTGTTGAAGGAGGCCGTCTCCTCGATGACGTCCTCCGCAGGCACGCCCTGCGCCATGAGCCAGTCGCGCATCACGTCTCCCTCGGCGCGTGGCTCGTTGGTGCCCTGCGCGCCGCAGACGATGATGGTCTGCCGCTTTTCATGGTATGCCTCCAGCGCGGCGGTCAGCCGTCTGCGCAGCGCCTCAGAGGGCGTTCCGTCCGGCTTGACCTGTGCGCCCAGCACGATGATCACGTCGGATTCCTTCTGCTCGGGCAGGTGCGTCTCCTGATAATATACAAAGCCGATCAGCGCGGCGCAAAGCAGCACGCCGACAAGCGCCAGAGCCAGCAGCGCCATGAGCAGCCTCCTCATCCACCTTTTTTCTCTCATCGCAGTCTCCCCCGGGGCATCACAAATCCTCGGGACGCAGCGTCATGAGGCCGTCCCCGTTCTCCTCGCGCAGCGCGCCGCGCGTGCCGGGCACGCTCCTGCTGCGCACGAAGTAGCTGAATTCCTCCGGCGGGCACATGTCGCACTCGCTGTGCTGCGTCATGGAATGCACCTCGCCGCCGCAGAAGATCAGGTGATCCACCACGCCCACGCCGACGGGCCTCAGCGCCGCGACGATGGCGCGGGTCGTCGTGTAATCGTCCTGCGAGGGCTCGCCGATGCCGCCGGGGTGGTTGTGCGCCAGCAGCACAGCGTGCGCATGGTGGCGCAGCGCGATCTCCACCACCGGCCGCGGATAGACCGCCACCTCGTCGATCGTGCCCCTGTGCAGAAGCTCCGTGTGGATGACCCGCGCGCTCTTATCCATGCACACGACGTAGAACCGCTCCTCATGCGCGCCGAAGAACAGCGCGCCGCAGTACTGCCGCGCCTGTGCCAGATTGCAGATCACGGGCCGCTCACCCATGCCGCTGCGCTGATAGTAGCTCAGCAGCGGCGGCATCAGCGTCAGCAGCGTGGCCGCGTTCGGCCCCACGCCGGGCACCTGCTCAAGCTCGCTTTCGCTGGCCTCCAGCACGCCGCCCAGCGAGCCGAAGCGCGTGATGAGCGCGTGCGCCAGTGGGTTCACGTCCCGCTGCGGAATGGCATAGGTCAGCAGCAGCTCCAGCACCTCATGCTGCGAGAAGCCGGACAGCCCCTCCCGGCGGAAGCGCTCCTTGAGCCGCGCGCGGTGGCCCGCATGAATCTGCTCAGCCACGGAAATCACCTCATCCTTCCACGCGCGCCAGCAGCAGGCGCTCGAGCTCCTGCGTCGTGTGCACCACGGGCATACCCGTCGCCTCAAGGCGCGGCAGATCGTTGTGCCCCCAGGAAACCAGCACGCAGCTGACGCCCAGCTCCGATGCGAGCTGCGCGTCGGCCACCATGTCGCCCACCAGCAGCGTCGCCCGCGGGTCGAGCCCGAGGCGATGCATTTGCCGGCGGCCGATGTCGGTCTTGCGCCGGGCGCTCTCGTCCTCCAGTCCGTCAATCGCCGCCATGCGCGCCGTCAGCCCCAGCGCGTCGCACTGGCGGCGCAGCGAGGGCTCATAGCTGGCCGAGAGCACGGACTGCGTGCAGCCCGCGCGCAATACCGCGTCCACGACGGACAGCACGCCGGGCACAAGCCCCGCGTCCACGGCGTGCGCATTGAAGATATCAAGCCACAGGCGGCCGATGAGCTCATAGGAATGCACGCTGTAATCCACGCCCAGCGCGGGGTAAAAGTCGCGCACGGGCATGGTCATGTTCCGGCGATAGTCCTCCAGCGTGATGCGCGGCAGGCCCAGCCTGTCAAAGACGGCGTTGTCCGTATCGACGGAAAGCTGCGCGTCGCACAGCAGCGTGCCGTTGAAATCCCAGATGATGTGCGTGATGCTCTGCTTCAAAACATGCTCCTTGCCGCATCAGCGCGGCTCAGTTGTTTTTTGGTTTTCTCCCCCTCCGGGGGGAAAAAGCCTTTTCCCCGGCAGTCTGCGCCGCATCAGCGCGGCACAGTTGCTTTCGGTTTTCTCCCGGCAGTCTGCGCCGTGTCAGGTGCGGCGTTCCTCGTCCGGTTGCTTCATTATACGATGTGCGCGGAGCGCGCGTCAAGCGCGTCAATCAAACAGCGCGCGGATGTCCGCCTCGGTCAGCTGCGTGGGCATGGTCTCCCCGGCGGTAATCATCTGCTCGAATAGCTCCCGCTTGCGCTCGCCCAGGCGCACGACCTGCTCCTCGATGCTCCCACGCGTGATGAGCCGGATGACCGTGACCTTGTTCTTCTGGCCGATGCGGTGCGCGCGGTCGGTCGCCTGATCCTCCGCGGCGGGGTTCCACCACGGGTCAAAGTGGATCACCGTATCCGCGCCGACGAGATTGAGGCCGGAGCCGCCCGCCTTGAGCGAGATCAGGAACACCTGTCCCTGCCCGCCGTTGAACTCCTGCACCAGCTCGATGCGCCGCTTGGGCGGCGTATCGCCGTCGAGGTAGAGGCAGGTGATGCCCGCCGCCTCGAGCCTGCGCTGGAGGATGCGCAGCATCCGCGTGAACTGCGAGAAGATCAGCGCGCGGTGGCCCGCCTCCAGCGCGCCGGGAAGCACGTCCAGCAGCAGGTCGAGCTTGCCGCTGGAGGCCGCATAATCCTTGAGCACCAGCGACGGGTGGCCGCAGATCTGCCGCAGCTCCGTGATGGCGGCCAGCATCTCGATGCGCCCCCTGCCGCCGATCATCCCCTCCACCTGTGGGCGCAGGCGCGCAAGGCTCGCCTGATAGACGCGCCGCTGCTCCTCGGTCATGTCGGCCATCATCTGAATCTCGACCTTTTCGGGCAGCTCGCGCAGCACGTCCTCCTTGAGCCTGCGCAGCAGGAACGGGCGGATGCGCCGCCTGAGCACATCCATCTCCTCGCCCGTACCGAACCTGTGCATGAACTGCGCGAAGGAGAGCAGATAGCCCGGCAGCACGAAGTCGAAGATGGACCACAGCTCGCCGGGATGGTTCTCCATCGGCGTGCCGGTGAGCGCGAAGCGGGTCTGCGCCTTGAGCTGCTTGACCGCGCCCGCGCCCACGCTCATGGCGTTCTTGATGTACTGCGCCTCGTCAAGGATGGCGAAGCGGAAGGGAATCTGCCCCAGCGTGCCCACATCCCGGCGGATGAGCGGATAGCTGGTGATGTACACGTCGATGTCGCACTTCGGGGAGGCCAGCCGCGTGATGAGCTGCGCGCGCTGCGCCTGCGTGCCCTCGCCCACCACCACGCGCAGCGACGGCGCAAAGCGGGCGATCTCTGCCGCCCAGTTGTACACCAGCGACGTCGGCGCCACGACGATGGAGGGCCGCGCCTCGTCCCCGCGCAGGCTCGCCCAGTACAGCAGCGCGATGACCTGAAGCGTCTTGCCCAGCCCCATGTCGTCGGCAAGCACACCGCCCATGTGCAGCCTGTCAAGCGCCTGCATCCACATGAAGCCGCGCGTCTGGTACGGGCGCAGCATCGAGCCCAGCGGCTCGGGGCAGGGCTCGCCGTCGTCGTTCATGCTGCGCACCATGCTGCGCACCTGCTCGTCCGCGTGCACGGGCAGGCTGCCGCCCTCCAGCAGGCTCGTCAGGTACGCCGCGCGGTAGCTGGCGATCTCCACCACGCCGTGCATGGTGCTCTCGTCCTCGCTGGGCGTCTCCCGCTCGCCGCCGACGGCGGCCTCGGCCAGCTCGTGCCACTCGTCCATGTCCGTCAGGTCGAGGAAGGATCCGTCCTTCAGGCGGAAGTAGCGCTTTCTGTCGCGCAGCGCCTGGAGGATCGCCAGAATCTCCTCCGAGGGCTCACCGTCCTCGGTCATCTCCAGCCGCAGCGCGCCCTCCTGCATCCGCAGCACGCCCGCAAAGTGCGGCTTGCGCGGCGTCATGCGCTTGAACTCGTCGGAGCAGTAGACCTCCGCGACCTCGCGCATCCGGTAGATGCCCTCCGTCAAAAAGCGGTAGACCATCTCCTGCCCGCCAAGCAGCACGCGCCCCTTCTGCATCCGGAAGCCGTCGGCCGCCAGCAGGTCGAGTGCCCGGCGCTCCTGCGCGCTGTCGCGCAGCATGAGCAGGTTTTCCTCCTCCGCGCCCGCGCTTTCCTGCGGGGCAAAGGGATCGATCTCCTCGTCGCCGTACTTGAACGCCATCCGGCAGAGCACCTGCCGCTCCTCGCGGTCAAAGTACGCGCGCACGGTCAGCGGGCGGCGCACAATGCGCTCGGCCAGCGCGCCGTCGAGCGTCACCGTGCCCGCACGCTCGAGCGCGGGCAGCAGCTCGGAGATCACCCGGCGGCTCTGCGCCGCGTCAAAGCGGAACGCCGCCTGCCCCTCCTTGCCCGACGCGGCCATCACGCGCACGATGGCGCGCTGCTCGCGCGGCAGGCGCAGCACGTCGCCCTCGCAGTAGACGAAGGCCGCCTCCGGCTCCAGCAGGCGCAGGCTTTTGGGCATCTGCGCGCGAATCTCCAGCTCGCGCCCGCTCGCCGCCACACCAAAGAGCAGCTCAGCCTGCCCGTCAAAGACGCAGGGAATGCTCACAAGCTCCTCGCCGAAGGATATCTTGAACGGCTTGGCCATCAAAAGGCGCATCAGCCGCTCGCAGAACCGGTCGGGCAGCGGCAGGTATTTCGCGTCCAGGCCGGTCTGCACCAGCCGTCCCTCCAGCTTGCAGACGTAGGCCGCATCCTGCAGCAGCGCGATGATCTTTCCATCCACGCCGGCAAAGCCCATCCACTGCGGCTCGAGCACGAAGCCCTTGCCGAAGGGCAGCGTCTCGCCGCTGGCGAGCGCCTGCAAAAACTGCGCCATCGACTTGACGACGTACATGCGCTCCTGCCCCACGCGCAGCGATACGCGGATGGGCTCCCGCTCGCCGATGACGCGCAGCGTCACCTCCATCTGCAGCGGCGTGTCCATCGGCAGCGCACTTTGCAGCGTGTCCATCAGCGCCCCGGCGTTTTCGCGCGCGCGCCTTCTGCGCATCTCCTCCGCCGCGCCGGAGGCCACGGCCTGCATGATCGCCGCGGCCAGGTGGCGGCACGGCTTGTGCACATTGATGAAGTAGTCGCACGAGCAGCGCCCGCTCAGCTTCGGCCCCGTGCCCACGCGCACGACGCGCCGCGGCTCGCCGTCCACGGCATAGCGCAGCACGCCGCCCTCCTCCTCGATGGGGTGCACGCCGCCCGCGCGGTAGATCGTCAGCGCGGCCGCATATTCCTCCTCCGGCGTGATGCGCCGGAGCAATTCCAGTTCCTCTGCCACAAAATCTCCCCTGCCTGCCCAGAATCGCCCTTCTCCGGGAACGGCCGGAAAAGGGCTAACCTATATATAATTCTGTGCCCCGGGAAGAATTCCTGCCCAGTCAACCGGTCAATTTCGGCAAAAACCGGGTTTACCGCTTAACCTCGCCCGTGCCGGGCCGACTACTGCGCCTCTCCGGCCATCAGCGCACATTCCACGGCGCTCAGCCTCGCGGCGGCACGCGCGCAGAAGGCCTCCGTATTCGCCGCGCGCTCCTGCTCCGGCAGGGCGATGTATTCCTTCATCAGCGTCACCATGCCCTCCGTCTCCTCGCGAAGCCTGCGGCTGCGCGTCATCTCGTCGTCGAGCGCGATGCGCAGCATGTCGCAGCGCGCGCCAAGCCGGTCCGCACGGCGCTGAGCAGAGGGCGCATCCGCGGCGGTCTGCTTCTCAGCGCCCTCCCGGTTGGCCAGCGCGAGGTCGAGCAGGTGGTCAAGCGCATCCATCAGCACGGCCACCTGCTGATCCTCCGTGCGCGCGGCCTTCTCGCGCAGCGACGGCATGGAAACCCCGCTTCCGCTTGCGCCCTCGTCATAGGGGCTGACATACGGCGTCCCCTGCGCGTCAAGCTCCTCCATCACGCGGCGCACCAGCTCCGGGCGCGTGCGGATGACGGAGCGATACTTGTTCTGGTAGCGCAGCATCCTCGTGCGGTCGCCCCCGGCCAGCTCGCGCACGCAGGCGCGCACGCTCACGCCCCGCGCCCGGGCGGTGAGCACGCTCTTCATCAGCCCCTCCACCTCCTCCTGCGTGAACGTCTCGAACGGCAGCGCGCGCGGCGAGCCGTCCTCCTGGCGGGCGCGCACCTGCGCATAGTAGAAATTGCGGATGCTGTTCGGCCTGCGCCCCAACTCCTGCGCCATGCGCTCAAAGACGCTGCGCAGCGGCTCGCCCGACTGCTCCGCCTGCTCGACGCTCCGCTCGAGCGCCTCGATTTCCTGCTTCTGCCATCCGCCGTGCGGCCCGCGAACGGGGCCCTGCGTCTGCTGCGTCGTCCTTTCCTCCAAGGGCATTTCCATATCGTCCCCTCCTTGATGATCGTTCCCGCGCGCGGCGCGGGCGTCGGGCCCCTCCTCGCGGGAGGAACGCCTTTGAACACAAGCATGTGCACAGCCCGGCGCGTTTATACGTTACCCTGCCCAAAGCGCCCTTGCCGCAGGCCCGATTTCCGATAAAAGTCTATGTAACCGAATACGCGAACATACCGAAGCGGCTAAAACCATTGCCCGGCAGGAAAATTTGCGCTATAATAAGAGACGGCTTCCATTTTTCGCGCCAAGGCGTTTTTTGCCGCTCGGGATGAAAACGCGAATCTGCCTCGTTTTGGTTTTGCGCATTTTTATACGACATCCCCCGGCGCGGGAACCGCGTACAACGCTGCAAGACAAGGAGAACGATATGACCGGACGACTCATCGCGGCGCTGCTCGCCGCGCTGCTGACACTGCTGCTCTGCGCCCCCGCGCTGGCAGAGGACGTTCAGGAAAACACACAGGTGAAGCACTACCTGCTGCTGGGCGAGGACGGCTATGCCGACGACATCACCGACGACGCGCGCACCGACACCATCGTCATCGTCTCGCTCGACGAGAAGTATAACCGCGTCATCATGACCTCCGTGCTGCGCGACAGCAAGATCAACAACCCCCGCGGCAACCCGACCAAGGCCAACCTGCTCTACAAATACCACGGCTTTGACGGCGTGATCGGCTGCATGGAGCGCGAGCTGGGGATTGACATCGAGGGCGCTGTGCTCGTCAACTTCGAAAACGTCAAGCCTGTCATCGACGCGCTCGGCGGCGTGGACATCGAAATCAGCGAGAGCGAGTATATTGCCATCAAGCGGATCCTGCTCGGGCAGGACCCGAACATGCCCGAGGGCCCCGGCATGGTGCACATGACCGGGCGCATCGCGCTGGCCTACATGCGCACGCGCGCCGTCGGGCAGGGCGGCGACTTCGGCCGCACTGAGCGGCAGCGCAAGGTCGTCAGTCAGCTCTTTGACAAGTGCCGCGATCTGTCCCTGCCTGAGCTCATCGGCGTGTACAACCAGATTTCCGCCGGACTGAAGATGGATCTGAGCGCGATGGACATCCTCGGCGCGCTGGCCTCCGGCTATTCGCTGATGACCGGCGGCGCGGATTTTGTGGAATTCCGCATCCCGCAGGACGGCACCTACTCCTACGGCTCGCTGGACGGCTCCTCCGTGCTGGACGTGCGATGGAGCACAAACAGGACGCGCTTCCACGAGCTGCTCAATCAGGCGCAGTAAGCGCAAACATGCTCCCGACAACCGACATCAAACCACCTGACCGACTGCCATTGCGAGGAAAACGATATGAAAAAGCTTCTCCGAGCCCTGACGCTCGCGCTGCTGCTGTGCGCCGTGTGCGCCGCTGCATGTGCCGAGGACATGCTGGATCTTTCGCAGTTTGAGGACAGCGAGCCCCCCGCTGCCGAGGAATGGGAGGAGGCCGTCTTTGAATCGCGCGCGTGGTAC
>JALFHA010000109.1 GCA_022776785.1 Clostridiales bacterium
TGTTCCCTTATTGTTCAAAAGAAAAAGCAGTTTCAGAGCAGGATGCGAAGCATCCTACGATTGAAACGGGGGCTGATTCTGCAAAGCTAGATTTTAGCCGCAAAATAGTATTACATCACTTGGTTGGTGATGCAATCGGCATCATGCCGGTTTACTCTGTAAATGTTCCGGGAAGTCCAGTGCCATTTCATGCTTCATATGACCCTTATATCACATTTTTCTCTCCCGAAAACCGATCGCGCGGGCGATGCAGAGCCAAGTCTTTACATCGCCCGCTTTTTTCTGTATAATGAAACTGTTTTTCGGTCTGCGCGCCGCGTGCGGCGGCAGGCCCTGCACAGATCAGGAAGCGAGGAGAGAGACAGCTATGTTTTCCACTTTGGATATGCACATTCTGGAGATTCTCTGCGAGGATGCGCGCGTGACCCCGCGCGAGATCGCCGTGATGACCGGCAGCGACGAGGCGCAGGTCAATCTGGCAATCAACGGCCTGAAGCGCGCGGGCGTGCTGGTGGGCTATCAGGCGCTCATCAACTGGGAACGCACGGAGAAGGAGTTCGTCAGCGCGGTCATCGAGGTCAACGTCCAGCCGCAGCGCGAAAAGGGCTTTGACGCCATCGCCCAGCGCATCATGCAGTACGACGAGGTGAAGTCGCTCTACCTGATGAGCGGCGCCTACGACCTCATGGTGCTCTGCGAGGCCGCGACGCTCAAGGAGCTGGCGCAGTTCGTGCACAGCCGCCTGTCGGTCATCGAGGGCGTAACGGGCACGAGCACGCACTTCATGCTCAAAACCTACAAGTACGGCGGCACCATCTTCGAGGGCGGCGCGGACGACAGACGGCAGGCGGTGATGCCCTGATGCGCTACGAGGATATCGTCAACCATCGCGTGGCGGACGTGCCGCCCAGCGGCATCCGCAAGTTTTTCGACATCGTGCGCCACATGCCCGAGGCGATCTCGCTGGGCGTGGGCGAGCCGGACTTCGTGACCCCGTGGTCCATCCGCGACGCGGCTATCGCCTCCATCGAGGAGGGGCGCACGCAGTACACCTCCAACTGGGGCCTCGAGTCCCTGCGGGAGAAGATCGCCGCCTACCTGCGGATGCGCTACCGCGTGACCTACAGCCCCGCCGACGAGGTGCTCGTGACCGTCGGCGCGAGCGAAGGCATTGACCTCGCCATGCGCGCGCTCGTCTGCCCCGGCGACGAGGTGCTCGTGCCGGAGCCCAGCTATGTCAGCTATGCGCCATGCGTCACCTTCGCCGGCGGCACAGCCGTGCCCGTCAAAACGCGCGCGGAGGACTGCTTTGCGCTGACCCCCGAGGCGCTTGCCGCCGCCATCACCCCGCGCACCAAGGCGCTCATCCTGCCCTACCCCAACAACCCCACCGGCGGCGTGATGACGCGCGCGCAGCTTCAGGCCATCGCGCGCGTGCTCGAGGAGACGAACGTCATCGTCGTCTCCGACGAGATCTACTCCGAGCTGGTCTATGGTGGGCACGAGCACACGGCCTTCGCCGCCATCGAGGGGATGCGCGAGCGCACCATCACGCTCAACGGCTTCTCCAAGGCGTTCGCCATGACGGGCTGGCGCGTGGGCTATGCCGCCGCCCCGCGCGAGCTGATCGCCCCGATGTTCAAGGTGCATCAGTACACGATGCTCTGCGCGTCGATTCAGGGGCAGGTGGCCGCCGACCGCGCGCTCGGTCGCGCCTTTGAGACGGGCTTTGAGGACGTGCGCACGATGGTGCGCTCCTACGACCGCCGCCGCCGCCTGATGGTCTCCAGCCTGAACGACATGGGCCTTTCCTGCTTTGAGCCGCGCGGCGCGTTCTATGTGTTCCCGTCCATCGCCTCCACCGGGCTGACGAGCGAGGAATTCTGCACGCGCCTGCTCGAGCGCCAGCACGTCGCCTGCGTGCCGGGCACGGCCTTCGGCGACAGCGGCGAGGGACATATCCGCTGCTCCTACGCGACGAGCATCGAAAACCTGAACGAGGCGCTCTCGCGCATCCGCACATTCCTCGCGGAATTGTGATGAGAATATGTCTGCTGCGTGAAGCCCCCGTGGCAGTTTCGGGAAATGATTGATTTTCAACAACACTGAGCGTATAATGATATGAAGCTGTAACTCACAGTGACTATGGAGGGATAAATTGATGAACAAGAAGACGCTTCTCGCACTCATGCTGGCGCTGGCGCTGATGCTGCTGACCGCCTGCGGAGACGGCGACGACAAGAAGGCGGCGGAGGTGACAGCCGAGCCGACGGCGGTCGCCACCGAGGCCCCAACGGCTGAGCCGACTGCGGAGCCCACGGCTACTCCGACCGCGGAGCCGACCGCCACTCCGACTGCGGAGCCCACGGCCACCCCGACTGCCGAGCCGACCGCTACTCCGACTGCCGAGCCGACCGCCGAGCCTGTCGCACAGAGCGACGAGTCCACGGCCGAGCCCACGGCCACCCCGACTGCCGAGCCGACCGCTACCCCGACTGCGGAGCCGACCGCCGAGCCCACGGCTGAGCCTGTCGCGCAGAGCGACGAGCAGGAGGAGAACCCCGTGCTCGCCAGCGCGTATGACGGCGCGGTGGAGATTCGCCTCGAGGACGCGCGCGCGGACTTCGAGATCAACCTGAGCACGTACATCGAATACTACGCGCAGTACGGCTACACGATGGACGAGTATGACCTCGACTTCCAGCAGAGCGTCGCGCAGGAGACCGTGCAGTCGCTTCTGAGCCGCGGCATCGTCCTGCGCCACGCCGCGCAGCAGGGCTACAAGCTCACCGCCAGCAAGGAGGAGGAGCTTGCCGCGCAGGCGCAGACCACGCTTGACAGCATCCGCGAGTACTTCGAATCCTACCTGAGCTATTACGGCCTCGAGGGCGAGGAGCTTGAGCAGGCCGTGGAGGATCAGCTCGCCTCGAGCGGCTACTCCTACGAGACGATTCTGGACACCCTCAAGGTGCAGGACGTCATCGATTACCTGAATCAGCTCGCCACGGTGGACGCGTCCGTTACCGACGAGGAGGTTCTCACCTACTTTGACGCGAAGGTGACGGCGCAGAAGGAGTCCTACGCCGATGTGGATACCTTCATCGACGACGTACTCAACGGCGAGGAGATCCTCTACACGCCGGAGGGCGTGCGCGTGGTTCAGTGCATCTTCATCGCCAAGGGTGATGAGGAGACCGCTGACGAGGCCACCGCTGATGAGGCGGCCGCCGCTACCCCGGACGAGACCACCGCTGACGAGGCGGCCGCCGCCACCCCGGACGAGGCGCAGATCGCCGAAATGACGGGCCGTGCCAAGGCGATGGCCGTGGCTTCCATCATTCGCGGCGGCAAGGACTTCACCGAGGCGATGTTCGCCTACAACGAGGACAGCTCCTCTCAGGAGCAGATGGAGGCCGGCTACCCGGTTTCCGCGGACTGCACGCTCTACGGCGACGAGTTCAAGAACGGCGCGATGGCGCTTGAGCAGGTCGGCGACGTCTCCGACGTGGTGGAGACGGACTACGGCTACTTCATCCTGCGCTACGCCGAGGATATGACGCCCGGCGCGGTGGACTATGAGTCCCGCATGGTGGAGGAAATCAGCGAGGCGCTGGAGAATAAGAAGAACGAGCTCTTCTCCGACTATCTGGACAAGATGCTCGAGGACGCAAATGTCGTGCTTGACGACCTGAGCCCGCTGTATCACGTCTACGTTGGCGAGACGGTCGAGGTGACGGTGGCCTACGCCTCCGTCACGGAGGATACCGACCTGACCGACATGCCCGAGGGCGACGCCGTGGCGCGCCTGAAGGCCGGCGCGTCCCTCGACGTGCTGGGCCGCATCGGCATGGACGGCGAGGAATACGCGTTTGTGGCGGTGCCGGGCACGGAGCTCAAGGGCTACCTCAACGTCAAGCTGATGGCCGACATGGACGAGGCCGCCGCGCTGGCCGTCGATAACGCCGCGCTTTCCGAGGCGGCCATTCCGGTGGACAAGCTGCCGACCTTCACCATCGTCATGAACGACGGCACGCTGATCTACGGCGAGCTCTATCCCGACGTCGCGCCGGAGACCGTGGGCAACTTCGTCTCGCTGGCGGGCGAGGGCTTCTACGACGGCCTGACCTTCCACCGCGTGATTCCGGGCTTCATGATCCAGGGCGGCGACCCGAACGGCGACGGCACCGGCGGCCCGGGCTACGCCATCCGCGGCGAGTTCTCCAACAACGGCGTGAAGAACGACCTCTCCCACACGCGCGGCGTGCTCTCCATGGCGCGCTCGAGCGCGATGGATTCCGCGGGCAGCCAGTTCTTCATCATGCACGCCGACAGCGACTACCTCGACGGCGACTATGCGGCCTTTGGTCTGGTGCTCGGCGGCATTGAGACGGTCGATCTGATTGCCTCCGTTCCGACGGACAGCAACGACAAGCCTCGCAACGAGCAGGCCATGCGCACGATCTACGTCGAGACCTACGGCAAGACCTACACCTTCACCAAGCTCGAGGACTGAGCAGGGCATACAGGCAGGGCGCGGAAGCGATGCTTCCGCGCCCTGTTCATATATGCTGCTTTGCAAAACCTGCCCGTCAGGTAACGCTTCGCTCCCTGATACTGTTCTTCGATGAAAGTATTTCTTCCGGTTTTCTCGTCAGTTCGTCAAGAACTCACCGTCAGGCCTCGCTTCGCTCCCTGACTACTTTGCAAAAATGCATTATCAATGGGATACGTTGGGCTGCCGCTCAAACCTGCTCAGGGGCGCTGCCCCTGAACCCCGCAAGGGACTTCGCCCCTTGACCCCATCTTCGCTTCGCGCTTATCCTCCGGCCTTTTTACTGCTCATTCCCCGCACAGGCTCGCCCCGGCGACCAGCTCGGCGTACACGCCGCCCTGCCGCACTAGCTCCCTATGCGTACCCTGCTCGAGGATACCGTGCTCGCCGATCACCACGATCTCATCCGCATTGCGGATGGTGGAGAGCCTGTGCGCGATGACCAGCGTCGTGCGGCCCTTTGCCAGCCGGTCAAATGCGGCCTGTATCTTGCGCTCGGTGGCCGTATCCAGCGCGCTGGTCGCCTCATCGAGGATGAGCACGCGCGGATTCTTGAGGAAGATGCGCGCGATGGACACTCGCTGCTTCTGCCCGCCGGAGAGCATCACGCCGCGCTCGCCGACGAGGGTGTTGTAGCCATCGGGCATGTGCAGGATATCATCGTGGATCTCTGCCAGCTTCGCCGCCTCGATGACCTCCTCCATCGTCGCGTCGCGCCGACCGTAGCGGATGTTCTCCAGAATCGTCCCGGCAAAGAGGAACACGTCCTGCTGCACGATGCCGATGCTGCCGCGCAGATCGGCCAGCTTCACGCTGCGCACGTCCTTGCCGTCAATCGTCACGCTGCCCTGCGTCACCTCGTAGAAGCGCGGAATGAGCTGGCAGAGCGTCGATTTGCCGCCGCCGCTCGGGCCCACCAGTGCCAGCATCTCGCCCGGACGGATGTGCAGGTTCACATGCTCGAGCACGGCGTCCTTGTTCTCGTCGTAGGTGAAGGTCACGTCGTTGAAGGCGATGTCGCCCTGCACGTCGGTGAGCGGCTGTGCGTCGGGCGCGTCCATCACGTCGGGCTCCTCGTGCATGATCGCGCGGAAACGCTGGAAGCCCGCCATGCCCTGCGTGAACTGCTCCGTGAACTGCGTCAGCTTTCGGATGGGGCTCTGCACGCTGGCGACATACATGTTGAACGTCACCAGCGTGGCGATGTCCATCTCGTTTTTCATAATCAGCCAGCTGCCCACGCAGATGACGGACAGGCTCATCAGGTTCATCAGCAGCTCCGTGCCGGAGAAGAAGCCCGCCATCACCTTGTAGTAGCCGCGCTTGGCATCCACATACTGCCCGGTGCAGCTGGAGAACTTCTCAATCTCCTCATGCTCGCTGCAAAACGCCTTCGCCACGCGGATGCCGGAAATCGAGCTCTCGATCTCCGCGTTGATGCCCGCCGTGCGCTGCTTGACGGCGCGGCTTGCGCTCATCATCTTCCCGCGGCGGTAGGCGACGAACGCCACAATCAGCGGCACGGAGACGATGAGCACCAGCGCCAGCGTCGGCTGGATGCGCCAGAGCACGATGAACGAGCCCAGCAGCGTCACCATGGAAATGAACAGATCCTCCGGGCCGTGGTGCGCCAGCTCGGTGATGTCAAAGAGGTCGGTCGTCACGCGGCTCATCAGCAGGCCAGTGCGGTTTTTGTCGTAGAAGCTGAAGCCCAGCTTCTGCATGTGCGCGAAGATGTCCTCGCGCATGTCCGCCTCAATGCGCACGCCCATCATGTGCCCCAGATACGCCACAATCCACTGCGCCGCCGCGCGCAGCAGGAACGCCGCGAGCATCGCCGCCATCGCGATGACGAACGCGCGCGTCAGGCCATTCGGGATGTAGTCGTAGTTGACCCTG
>JALFHA010000117.1 GCA_022776785.1 Clostridiales bacterium
CACGCTGCCGTCCTCATCCGAGCGGTAGGAGACCGATTCGGCCTCCTCGCCGTTTTCAACGCGCACAAGCGACACGACCACGCCCGCAAGCCCTTCCTCATATGCGCCCTTCACACCGTCAAGCTGCGTATCCTTGAATGCCGTCACCGTCAGCTGCGCGGGCAGCGTCACGCCCGCGTCAACCGAAAGCTCCTTCTGACCGGGATTCACACTGATCGTCTTCGTGCCGCCGGTCTGGGATACCGCACCGTAGACGAGGGAATCCTCGCCATAGCGGGTAAAGGTCCATTCGCCGTCCAGCTCAAAGAGCACGCTGTAATCCCCGGCGTAAAGGCCGTCGAACAGATATGCGCCCTGACCGTCCGTGACGGTCGTCTCAATCGGCTCGCTGTGACCGTCGCGCAGGCGCAGCAGCGTCACCTTCACATCCGAAAGCGGCTGCGCATCCGCGTCCATTGCGCCGTCTCCATCATCGTCGATGCGCACGCTGCCGCCGATCACCGCCGCCCGGCTGAGCAGCACATCGCCAAGGGCCAGCGCGTCGCCCTGCGCAACGGACAGTGCCATTGTCAGCATGCCGTCCTCCGCCTGCTCGCACAGGTAGTCCTGCGGTACATCGATGCAAAGCGTATACTCGCCCGGGCGCACGCCCGCAAAGGCATAATATCCCCATTCATCCGTGGTCACCACGATGGGCTCCTCGCCCTCGCCGGACTCCGCGCGGCGAAGCTCGACATTCAGACCGGCAAAACCCTCCCTGTCGGTCTCGAGCACAAAGCCCTCGATGCCCGCGGCGTAAATGCAGCCCACGTGAACCACATAATCGGAGTGATCTCCATCGATGACAAAGGGCGCGCTCTCGCCGTAGCGCATGTCGCGCACGCCGCTGGTGACCTGCGCGCTGTAGCGGTCGCTCGCGGAGAACACGACGTCCGCGCCGCCGTCGAAGGCCACGGTATATGTGCCGCTTGAAAGGCCGTCAAAGCGATAGGTGCCATCCGTCCCTGTCCGGCAGGAATCCAGCGTCTCGCCCGCAGCGGACAGGAGCCTGACCGTCAGCCCGGCATAGCGTTTTTTCTCATCTGCGCCGAGCACGCCGTCGGCATTCTCATCAAAGAAGGCCACGCCGGTGATGCTGCCATCCCGTCCAGCGGAAACGGTGTCAAACAGGCCGTCTCCCTGCATGTCAAACGTCTGCGCGTACTCGTCGCGCAGCACAGCAACGGTCTCCTCTCCGTTCCACTCGGTCCGGTAGGCCATGCGCCCCTCGAAGGACACAGACGCGCTGACCGCCGTCTCCTCCTGCGCGCCGACGCGGACAAGCAGCGTCGTCTGTCCGGCCTCAAAGCCCTCTCCGGCCATTTCCTCGCCCGTCTGCGCATTCAGATAGGTCACGCGCACGGCGCACACATCGTCCTCCACGTCGCCAAGGCTCACCGCCGTCGGGCCGGTGAGAACGCCGGTTGTCCGCGCATCGGAGGGCTGCCAGCCGCCGCCGGCAAGCGCATATTCCACGCGCGCGGCATAGGCCGTGCCGGCCGCATCCGCCGCGCCGCCCAGCACAACGCTGCTCACATTGAGGCGCTGTCCGTCCTTGCCGTGCAGGGAGATCGTCAGGCTGGGCGAGAGCAGCGCACAGCCCGCCTCGGGCCTGAGCGCATCCACGCTCACCAGCGTCATATCCTGCTCGCGCGCGGCGTACAGGCCGCTGAGCGCCGTCACATGCTCCGCCTCCGGCAGGGCCGCGCAGGTCATGCGCACGTCGGTTGTGCTTCCGCCCTGCGTCAGGTACGGCTCGATAACGATTTCCATTTCCGGTATGCTGCTGAGCGCATAGCCGGGCGCGGCCTGCGTCTGCCGCAGCAGATAGGCGCCCACGGGCACGGCCATCTCGTTGCGGAAGGGCTCCTCGCTCACCTCAAAGCTGAGCACGCTCTCTCCGCTCTGCGCGTCGATGAGCGCAAACTGCGCGCCAGAAACCAGACCGCCGGTCTGCGCGTCACAAAGCTCCAGCTCAAAGAAGCCCCTGTCGCTGGCCACGGCACAGGAGAGCGTCGCCCTCTCTCCGGCGTGCAGCGTGATCTCGTGATATTCCTCGTCCCTTGCAAAGCCGGAGGCCGAGCCGGTTTCCCGCAGGTAATACGTCGTTCCCTCCTGCGCGGCGGGCAGCCTCACGCTGTCGCTCTTTCCCTCGCGCTGCGCCTGCTCCGGCGTCACACCGCTCCAGACGACGGCCTGCTCGCCCTCCGAGGGATACGCCTTCATCGCGCCGTTTTCCAGCACATACACGCCATACGCGCCCTCGAGCGGCACGAGATAGGTGCGCAGGTCGTCCGTAAAGGTCAGCCCCGTCTTGGAGACGGTCAGCACGGCGTATTCCTCCAGCGGCACATCGGCCTGCGCGACCTCGCCCCCCGATACGGTGAGCGTGCGCTCCGCGGCCAGCGTGTAGCCGTCCGGAATCTGCGTCTGGCGCAGCAGGTAAACGCCCGCCGTCAGGCCGCCCGCATAGAAGCCGCCCTCCCGCATCGTCAGATCGGCAGCGGTTCCGTCGGAAGCGACCAGCTCAAAGCGGATCTGCGCCAGCAGCTCGTCGCTCACGCCCTCGCCGGTCACGCGCACGCGCACGCCGCCAAGCGCGCCCATAGCCAGCAACTCGCCCTGTATCTCCTGCCCGTTTTCCACCTGGATGCGCAGCGCATCGCCCGCTCGGCAGCCCTCGGGCAGGCTGGAAGCGTCGAGCTGCGCGATGTATTCGCCCCGCTCAAGGAACACCTCCGCGTGCCCATCCGCATCGGCGGCAAGCTCCAGCCCGGTATCGCTGGTGCGCTGGCCGTCCGCATCCACGCGATAGATGCGCACGCGTGCATTTTCAATCCCGCTGCCAACGGCCTCGCCCCGCTCGTCGAGCTGCATGAGGCGCACGTCAAAGGCGACGCGCGCATAGCGTTCGTGCTCAATTTCCACACGCCCCGTCTCGCCCGCGACGGCCTGCACCGTGACCGGCTGCGCCGCGTCATGGTTCTGCGGCGCGCTGAGGGTGACGATGGTCACCTCGCCCGCGGCGAGAGGCTCCGTCACGGCCTCGCCGCTCTCATCGCAGACGGCCTGCACCGTCCTGCCCGTGCTGTCGGTCACAGCGTACACAGCGCCGGAAGCGCCCGCGCCGTCCGCATCCACGGAAACGAGGCGCAGACGCGCGCTGCTGTCCTTGAAGATGACCGCGCTGTCCCTCGCAGGCAGCTCAAACGGCTCGGACTGTCCCTGCACACCGAGCTGCGCAGCCAGCTTCAGGTTCATGCGCAGCGTATAGGTTCCGCTCAGGGCCTCCACCAGCACAAAGCCATCCCGGGCGGCAAGCTCCGCCTGAATCGCCCCTTCTTCGTCAAGGAGCTCCAGCTCGGCCTCATCCACGATGCGCGCAAGCACATCCTCGCCATTGTCGCCCAAATGCTGCGCGACGAGCTCAAACGTCTCCCGCTCTCGGGTCAAAAGCTGCACATGTACGACAGCAGCCTCGCCCGCCGTCACCGTAATCAGCAGACCATCGGTCTGTTCGCTCTGCGTCTCCCCGAAGGACAGCGTTCCCAGCGCCATGCCCTCCGGCGCGTCAAACGCGCCGATGCGGTATTCGCCCGGCGCAAGCAGGCCCGATACGGCCATGCCGTCCGCATCCAGCGCAAACGTGCCCACGCTCTCGCCCGTCAGCTCGCTCTGAATCGTCACGCTGCCGCCGCTGACGGACTGCGCAGCCTCCGCCTGCACGACAATGCGCCCCGCCGCTTCCTTTGCGCTGAGCTCGATGAGCGTCGTATAGCCGCTGCGCACGACGAGCTGCCCCGCCTCGAGCGGCAGAACGATGCCCTCCGCGCCCTCATAGGAGAAGCGCGCATCATAGGTGCCCTCCAGCAGAGCGGCCTGCGCCTGTCCCTGCTCGTCGGTCACGATGCTACGCATCCCGTTTCCTTCAATATCCATGCGCACGCCGGAAAGCGGACGGCTGAGCAGCTCGCCGTCCTCCCCCACGCTCTGTACGCTCATGGAGAGCTGCACAGAGCCGCTGGCTGGATGCTCAAAGACGACCTGCGTGCGCTGCGCCGGGGCGATCTGCGCGGCGGGCTGAACCGCATCCGCCTCCACGCCGTCCACCGTCGCGCTGAGCGCGGCATACGCGCCCTCGGGCAGAGCAGTCTCGCTCACCAGCACGCTGACGGGGTCCATACCCTCGCCGGTCAGCGCAGCCTCGCCGTTTTCATCCGTCACGAGCACGACCACGCTGCCATCGGGGAGCTGCACCGAGAGCTCTACACCCTCAATCGGTCCGCCGAGCGAATCCTGTGCCCGCAGGCTGAGCTCGCCCGCCACTGCGTTGCGCACGATAATCTCTCCCTCGCTTCCAACGACGGGAATCAGCGTCTCCGCGTCAAAGACGTAGCCCTCCGGCGCGCTCGTCTGGCGAAGGAAGAATTCCATGCCCTCAGGCAGCGTGAAGCTGGCCCCGTCCTCGCCCGTGCGCACGGACATCGCCTCGCTCGGATAGAGGGGATTGGCCCAGCGGCGCAGCTCGCCATCGCCTGAAATGACGTATACCTCAAACACACAGCCCGGCAGGCTCACCTGCGTCTGAGGCTGATCGCCGTCCTCAGAGAGCAGCAGCCCCTCCACGCGCAGCGAAATTCGGCCCGTCTGCGCCTGCGCCGTCGCCGGCACATACACATAGTCGCCGAGCCTGCGTTCCTCCGCCGCCGCGAAGCCTCCGCACAGCAGCAGCGCGGCAGTCATCATCGCCGCGCCCGTTGTCAACCATCGCTTGTTCATTCTATATCCTCCGCAGAAATCCGGAATTGGCAAAATCCATTGACTTCAATTTTAATCCATAGCACGGGTCTTGTCAAGGAAACCAAATTGTGTTATGCTGTCAGCCGTACCCGAGGAGGCGGAAACAATATGGAAAAAACCTATACCGAAACCTTCAGCGTCCGCTCGACGGATTGCGACCTCTATAGCCGGATGCGTCCCGACGCGCTTTTCACCGCCATGCAGGAGGGCGGCGAGCGCCATGCCCTCCGTCTGGGCTGCGGTCATGAGGAGATGCTCTCCCGCGGGCTGTTCTTTGCGCTCACCCGCGTGCACGTCTCCATGCTGCGCGCGCCCCATGCGGGCGATACGCTCGTGCATACGACATGGCCGGGCAATGCCAATCGCTTTTTCTGCCCGCGCTACCATGTCTTTTCGCTCGAGGACGGCACGCCGCTGTGCGCCGTCGGCACGCTGTGGGTGATGCTCGACACGCAGCAGCGCAAGATCGTCAGCCCGGAGAAAGTGGATTTGCAGTTCCCGGACAACAGCGACCTGCCCGTTCCTGTGAGCGTCAATGCGCGCCTGCCCGTACTCGGCGGCACACCCACGGTCGGTACCAGAACACCGGTCTACTCCGAGTTCGACGTCAACGGCCATGTCAACAACGCCAAGTATATCGCGTGGCTGTGCGACGCGCTGGGCAGGGAAACCTTCCGCGATCAGATCATCGGCGACCTCGTCGCAGGCTACGAGCGGGAGATCCGGGACGATGCGCCCAAGAACGTACTGCTTTCCCGGGAGGGCGACAGCTTTTCGTTCAAGATCACCTCTCAGGGCGGCGACAAGCACTTTGTAGCAGGCGGCACGCTGCGCCGGGAGGAGGAGCCATGAACGACACACTGACAGCCCTGCGCGAGCGTGCGCTGCGCGAACCAGATTTCCGGTCTGCTCTGCTTCGCACGCGTGAGGTAGCCGATCCCCTGAGCGCGCTGTGTGATTTTGCCACGGCAAACGGCTTCCCGCTCACGCTCGGCGACGTGATCTCCGACGGCGAGGAGTTTTCCTGCAATCAGACCAAGTCCACAAACGGCGGCAATCCTCTGCCCTACGACTGCTTTGACGACGCCTACGAGATGTTCTTTGCCTCGCTGATGTGACGCCCTTTCATGCAAAAAGCCGACAGCTTGCGCTGCCGGCTTTTTGTTATTCTTTTAGAGATATCTTCCAATCGCCTCAATCACCCGTCCATCCATCGCGCGCACCTCGTCCGCGCAGCAGAGCGAATTGAGCACCGCCTCCTGCGTCGCTTCCGCGACAGCGAAAAACGCACCCTCCAGCGCCTCCTCGTTGATTTCTCTCCGCGTGAGCACGCGTGCCATGCCGCCGTGCGGCACGCGGTTGGCTGTACTGAAGCCGATCATCACGTCGCCGCTGCCGTGCCCGAAGTAGCTCCCGCACCGCGCCAGCCCCACCGAGCAGCGCTTGAGGATGCGCCGGAGCTGCCTGTCGCTGACGGGCAGGTCGGTCGCCACGATCATCATGATCGATCCTCGATCCATCGGTGAAGGCTCCTGCGCCTGCTTGCGCGCTCTGATGATCTCCTCTCCCAGCCGCCGCCCACAGACGGTCAGCTCGGACAGGCACCCATGATTGCTCTGCACCAGTACACCGAGCGTGTAGCTCTGCCCCGCGATGGATATGATGCGCGACGCCGAGCCGATACCGCCCTTGAGCCCGTGGCAGATCGTTCCCGCACCCGCGCCGACATCGCCCTCATCAAAATCAGACCGGCAGTCTGCTATAGCCTGCAGCACATGCGCCCGCGTCACAGCCCTGTCCTCGATGGCGTTGAGCTGGGAATCGTTGCACTCGCCGACCACCGGATTGAGCGAATGCATCGGCACGCGCTCCCGGGCGCAGCGTTCGACCATGTATTCCACCAGCGCGTCATGAACGACGCCGACATTGAGCGTATTGGTCAGCGCGATGGGGGTTTCCAGCGTGCCCAGCTCGTCCACCTGAATCAGGCCCTGCGTCTTGCCAAAGCCGTTGAGCACGAAGGAGGCCGCCGTTAGCTTGCTGCGGAACATGTTGTCCTCGCAGGGCATCACCACCGTGACGCCGGTGTTGTGCCGCGCGTCGCGAATAGTCGCGTGCCCCACGCTCACCCCCGGCACATCGCTGATCTTGTTGAGCGGACCTCGCGCAAGCGTGCCTGCCTGCAGCCCGCGATCCGCCGCCCTCTTGCTGTTCATCGGTCATCCCTGTCCTTCCTGCTCGCGGGCGGACTGCCCCGTCGCCTCGCGCACCAGCTCGGCGGCGGCCCTTGCCGCCTTCTGCTCCGCTGGGGAAAGCGCTGCCACCGCCGCCGCATTGTCCGTATCAACCACCCGGTAAACGACCTTCGCATCCTTCCTGTCCCGCGCGATATACACAGGCAGGCACACCAGCTCGCCCAGCGAGGCGCGCCGCGACACCGGGTCATAGCTCACCGTCAGCTGTGCCACCATGCCCGCCGTGTTTTCCACCGCGCGCGCATCGGTCAGCAGGCTCCCCAGCGAGTAACAGACCACCGTCTCGTATTCAAGCCCATCCGAACGCGTCACGCGCAGCCGCTCTGTGCCCTGAACAACGTTTGGATGCGTGCCCAGAATGATATCCGCCCCGGCCTCAGCCAGCGCCACAGCCATCTGACGCACGGCCGCAGGCGTTTCCGTCTTGTTCTTCGTTCCCCAGTGCGGCAGCACGATGACCACTTCCGCCCCCGCAGCGCGCGCCGCCCGGATGTCCTCCACCATCTTCTGCGTTTCCAGCAGGCACAGCACTCCGCGCTCAGCCTCCCGCGTGCGTTCGCGTCCCTCGTCGCTGATGCCATACGTCGCCGCCAGCACGGCCACCTGTATGCCGTTGACGCCGATGACGCGCGCGCAGCTCGTCCCCTCCTGCGTCGCTCCCGCGCAGGTCAGACCCCGGGCAGTCAGCTCGCTGACCGTGATGCTCAGGCCCTCATAGCCCTTGTCAAGCGCGCGCTCCGTCGCCAGCGACACCAGATCAACGCCCGCTGCGCGCAGCGCATCCAGAATCTGCGGCGGCGTGTTGTAGCTGCCGTATCCCTTTGACTCGCCCGCCGTGGTCGTCTCCAGCGTCACAATGCTCAGATCCGCATCCGACAGCGCTGTGCCCAGTCCCTCAAAGACCGGACCGAAATCGTAGTGCTCTGCGCCCTCCATCGCACTCTCGCGGATGGCCTTCGGCGCGTAGACCGTTCCTGCCGCAGCCAGCGTAAATGCGCTGGCTGCCAGCGCAGGCGCAGGCTGCTCTGAGGGCTTTACAGTGCCCGGCACAGCCGCATCAGCCGCTGCTGCTGACGCCGTCGGCTCTGGCGATACAGCGGCATTTTCCACCCTTTGCGGCTGCAGGACAGGCCGCTCGGTCAGCGCTCCCCGTCCCTGCGCGCCAATCATCAGGACGAATGCCGCGCAAAGCGCCAATACCGCCGCTGACAGCACCAGCATGAGCAGAGAGCCCAGCGATACCCGGCGATTGTGCCTGCCCACGAGCATCCCTCCCTTCATCATTCCTTTGTATACGCAAAGAATACTGTCCGCCATCAAGGCATCCGCTCAAGGCAATCCGCCTCGTTTATACGCCGCCAGCCATGTGCAAAGCGATGTAAAATAAAAGGACACACCCGGATATCTCCGGATGTATCCTCCAGTCGAAAGAGAATCAGGCCTGAGCCGGAGCGCCCACCGGGCAGGTGCCGGCGCAAGCGCCGCAGTCAATGCAGGTATCCGCATCGATCACATACTTGCCGTCGCCCTCGCTGATCGCGCCCACCGGGCAGCCGGCGGCACACGCGCCACACGCGATGCAATCATCAGAAATCTGATAAGCCATTCTTTTCACCTCCGAATATTCTTTAGGTTCAACCTGCTTCATTTTATCACGATGGATTCAGTTTTGCAAGGTGATTTTCACTTTTTCTGTCGAATTGTCAATTGCCAAGTTAAATGCAGCGGTTATGGACGAAAGGCAGTTACGTTCCATCTAGCGAAGCAGATTCAAACTGTTTTCACCGGCTGAGCCGGTGTTTTTTGCGCTCAAACGAAAAAGAAGAACCCGCTCACATCTGTGACTGCTTCTCTGGCCTCCGCGCCGATTTCTTTACAAAACGCAGGATCAAACGCCAT
>JALFHA010000049.1 GCA_022776785.1 Clostridiales bacterium
CTGCTCTGAAACTGCTTTTTCTTTTGAACAATAAGGGAACATTGGGCTGCCGCCCAAACCTGCTTGAGGGATTTCATCCCTCAAACTCCCTTCTTCGCTTCGCGCTTATATTCGAGCTTTTAAGTGCAAGACAGTATAACAATATCAACGCTCACATCAGCGGATCAATCAGCGTTCTGAGCGTCTCATCGTTCATCGAGCCGACCCTGTTGTAGACGATTTTGCCCTGCTGATCGATAATCACCGTCATCGGCAGCTGCGTCGAGCCGCCCAGCGATTTGATGACATCGCCCGTTTCATCCTGAGCGAACGTCAGCACAAGCCCCTCTGCGTCGATAAACGCCTGCACATCGTCCGTAATCATGTCCGAATGGATGGCCAGAATCTCAACCCTGTCGCCATATTCCGCCTGCACCCGCTCAAAGTGCGGCAGCTCTGCGACGCACGGCGTGCACCATGTCGCCCAGAAGTTCAGTACGCGCACCTTGCCTTGATGCTCTCCGAGCGTGTATGTGCCGCCCTCAGCACCGTACAGCGGCACGGTGAAATCCGGGCAGCGCATCCCGATTTCCTTGCCCACGGGCGTGTCGTCCTCCGGCTCCGGCGTTGCCTCGGCCTGCGTCACGGCGACAGGCTCTGCCGACGTATCCCGGTTCACAAACCAGATCACGCCCGCCAGCACCGCCAGCGCCACAGCCCATGCCAGCAGTGAGCGCAGCCGACGCTTGGCCGCCCGGCCGGCATCGGGCTGTCCGTCGGGCTTCCCGGTCTCGTTTTCCATCAAAACGATCTTGCCCGCCTTCATGCTGATGGCCTTCGTCGGGCAGACGCCGATGCATTCGCCGCAATGGATGCATTCGTGGTCGCCGACCCTTCGGATATCCATTTTGCAGGCCGCTACGCAGCGCCCGCAGTCCGTGCAGCGGCTCGCCTCCACCTTCACGCCCAGCACAGAAAGCCGCGCAAACAGGCCGTAAATTGCGCCAAGCGGGCAGAGGAAGCGACAGAACGCGCGATAGCAGAACACGCACGCGGTCAGAATCCCCACCATGATGATGAACTTGCGCGTAAAGAGGATGTTCAGGATGGAGAGCTTCTCCGTATTGGCCGGATTCGCCAGCAGGCCCATTGCGCCCTCAAACGTACCGGCCGGGCAGATGTATTTGCAGAAGCCCGGCACCGGGAAACGCTGCACGCTGTACGCCAAAGGGATCCCGACGACAAACAGCCCAATGAGGATGTATTTCAGATAGGAAAGTGCGTGCGTCACGCGCCCCTTCGGGAGCTTCGGCGTGGGCAGCTTGTGAAAAAGCTCCTGAATCAGCCCCAGCGGGCAGATCCAGCCGCAGATGGTGCGCCCGAGCGTCAGGCCGTAAAGCATCAGGATGCCCAGCACATACCACGGGGCGCGCTTGTCAGCGGAGGCCAGCGCATTCTGCAGGGCCCCCAGAGGGCAGGCGCCGATCGCGCCGGGGCAGGAATAGCAGTTGAAGCCCGGCACGCAGATGTTCTTGGTCGGGCCGACGTAGATGTCGCCCTTGATGAAGCCCTTGATATGGGCGTTGTACAGCAGGGCGGCGTACACCTGAATCAGCCGCCGTTTGGTGGGCTTATGCGCTGCCCACCACGCGCTCCATTTCTTAGCCAAGGCCGATACACTCCGTACAAATATTCACTGCCTTCACCAGCACATCCCGCATACCGCCGTTCATCACGCCCGCCGCAAGCATCACAATCGCCGCGGCGTAGAGCGCCACACGCAGGAGGCTCCTGGCCTGTTCATTCTCCGCCTTTTTGGGCGCGGGCGGTCTTTTCTCCGCCTTCTGCGCCAGCGCGATTTCCCGCTCCATGCTTGTGCCGCAGAGGATCTCAGCAGCCGCAATCACCGCCAACGCCACGACGGCCCACGGCGCGGTATGGATCACCATCCTGCCAACCGTCTGCTCCAGATCGCGCGAGGCAAAGTTTTCAAGATTCACCATGTACAGCGCCATCGCCGCCGCACAGACGGCACAGGCACATACGCAGATCATGATGATCTGCCTGCGCTTTTTCTGCTCCCCGCGCATCTCTGGCGTCGCCTCCACGCGCCGCCGGAGGATCGCCAGCCGGTTTTCCGTCGGCGCCCGGAGCGCGGACGCGTCCTTCGGCTGCCCCACCACCAGCACGGCTGCCAGCAGCGCCAGCCAGAGCCATACGCTCCACGCCATGCGCGAGAAATGCTCTGCAATGCTCTCCCTGCTGAATATGCTGCTGATGAGCACGCCGCCCGGCGTCAGATTGGCCGGGGATGTGCCCGTCAAGTAGATATCCGCGCATTGCACCATGAGCTGCGCTGCCACCAGCAGCGTCGCCGCGCTCAGCAGCCACGCCAGCACGCGGCCCGCGCGCAGCCTGCCCGTTTCATTCATGCAAGCTCCCCCGTTTCTCAAAAAATCCAAGCAGGGCGTATGCCGAAAAGCACACGCCCTGCTCTTTACTCCCTTATTACAGGGCGTTCAGCTCGATCTTCAGGCTGCCACCCAGCTCGGGCAGCAGATAGGTCTCCTCAGGCGTCACAAAGCCCGGTGCCCGGAGGATATGCACCTGATAGGCAAACGGATCGGCGGTCATGTTCACCACGCCGTTGGCATCCGTGAAGAACACCTGGCACATCGCGTTCGTGCAAATCTGCACCATCGCCTTCTCGATGCCGTTGCCGGCGTTGTCCGTGACGAGCACCGTGTAGTTCGCCGTGCCGTCCGGGTTGAGGTTGCTCTCATCCGGAGTCTCCGGCTCCTTCTGCTCCTGCACTTCGTCCACATACGACCAGGTGAATTCCACCTGCTCCTCCGCATTCGGATTATAGAGCTTTTGGTTGTACCTGGCCAGCATCTCGTCAAGCGTCTTCTCCGAGAAATAGAAGATGAAATCCGAACGCGACAGGCCAAAGCTGTCAAAGCTCAGCATCGCGCTGGGGAATACGCTCATACTGCAGGCGTCAGCTTCATCCTCGCTCGGCAGCGTCATCTCTACCAGGTAGCCCAGCTCATCGTGCGGCAGCGTATCGAGCATGAATACGTCCGTATTCGTACAGACGAAGGCGTGGTGCGCGTTGATACCGTCGCCGATGCGGATGCGTACCTTGACAGGGGCCTCGCTCACCAGCATCTTGCTCCGCTCGTATTCGTACTCGCCGTTGATCATAATGACGAGATCCCTGAATTCGCCCTCGACCACCTCAAACTGAATATCGAAGCCCTTCAGCGAGCAGACGCTCGGCTCCTTCGCGGAGAGAATCCTTCCGGCTTCCTCAGCGGAGACCTTGCGGACGTTGCGCAGGCCGGCGAATATGCTTTCCATACCCTCAATCTGAGCATTGAGATTGAAGGAGAAGGTCACGACGTGCTCCCCGGCTGTGTTAAAGGTCACCGCAAAATCCGTCCAGTCCTTCCTGCCGTCCATGACATCCACGAGCTTTCCGTCCACCGAAACGCCGAACTGCATGAAACCCGGAATATCCTTCACGGTGTATTCAAACGCGACGCCCTCTCCGGCCTGTGCATTCACGCGCACGCTGAAGGCGGCGCGGCTGTTCTCGCTGGCCGTGTTGCTGGCATACACGCCGTCCTCCCGGGCGACGAACGGCCACACGCGGTCGCTGCCATCCAGCACGATCTCCATATCCTGCGCACCGATGGCCGCGCGCATCTCCTCCACGCTTGAGGGCGCAGCCGCCGTCCTGATTCGAGGGATTTCCTCAAGGAGCCGGGGCTCGCTGTATCCCTCCGCGGTAAAGACCTCCATCAGATCCACAAACTTCTCAGCCGTGGGAACAGAGCCATGGTGTCTGAAGCAAAGCACCCCGTTGCGGTCGATCACCACAGTCAACGGAATGGAGTTCGTCTTATTCATTTTCTTGTACAGGTCCTCGCCGCCAAGGCCCATCGGCAGCGTCGCAAGGCCCAGCTCCTCCCGAATTGAGGCGATCGTCTCCAGCGTGTCCGTTCCCTCTGTGCTCAGGCAAACAAACACTGCATCGTCCTTCACCTGCTGCCAGGCCTCCTCCATGGCGGGCATTTCCATCTTGCACGGGCCGCACCAGCTCGCCCAGAAATTGAGCAGCACCGGCTTGCCCTCGGCAAGCGCCTCGCTCAGCGAAAACACCGTGCCGTCGGAGAGCGTCGCAGTGAAATCCTCCACCGTATCGCCCAGCGTATAGCCCTCCGCCAGCGCAGCGACCGACACCATGCACCAAAGCACCAGCATCAGAACAACTCCTAGCTTTTTCAACATTGTTCTTCGCCCCTTTCTTTTCAAAAATGCATCAGCATGCCTCTGGCACGCCGACCATTTCCTTGTAGTTTATTATAGCCGCTAAACCGTAACAGAAGCGTAACTGCATGGGCGATTTCATGCCCTGAAAGGCGAAGCATTCTAAAGTATTTCGCTTCGCCGCTGATCCGTACCCGTTCGCAGGCCGGCCTTCATGTTTTCAGGGCCGCTCACAAGTTACGCTTTGCTTACACCGGCATGGGTATGATGGTTTTGAAACCCTCAGCCGTCACACATGCGAAGGAGGCCCCGCCCCATGAAAACGACGTTCCCGCTTCTCATCGCGCTGCTTGCGCTGCTCCACTGTGCGCTTGCCCCCGCCTGCGCCTTCGCCGTCACGGGACAGGAGCTGGCCACGCTGCGCGGCGAGCGCAGCTACCCGCAGGCGCTTGACCTGCCCGACGCGCAGACCTTCGCCGCGGAACCCGGCGCGCTGCTGCTCTCCGGCTCGCAGGCCGCCCTCCAGCCCGATGTGGAGAAGCTCGAAGCGCTCACGGCGCAGCTGCGCGGCTAGATCACCGATCTGGGCGACGCCGTCGATTTTCTGTCCGTCTTTGCAGACGATTGCGTAGGCGCGCTCGTCAACCGGGCCAACCGCCTGCAATCCCTCTACACGCTGACGGAGGACGAGCTCTCCGCAAGCGACAGGGATACCCTCAGCGCCTTCATCGCGGACTATTCCCTGCTGGCCTCGCAGCTCTTTTCGCAAATCGAGTTCCAGCTCACGAAGCTCAGCTACGCGTACAGCCGCACCGACATCGACGTACGCGTGCACGCGGCGGGCTTCCGCACGCAGGCCAGCGGCAAGCTCTATGTGCAGGGCGGCGGCTTCACCGTCATGAGCCTTGAGCCGGATGACGGCAGCCCCTATATCATCCAGACCACCTACAACGACGAGGACATTGTGCGCGTGGCCAACGGCATCTACATCACGCCCTACAACCACGCTCTCCAGTCGCTCTCCTTTTGCGCGAACACCGCCTCTGCGGCGTGCCATGTGCAGCTCTATCAGCCCGGCAGCTCTGCCCAGCCCGGCGGGAAGGAGAACGTCATCGCGGAGTTCGACGTGGACCCGTCCCGTCCGTCCGCAGACCTCCGGCAGGATGACACGTATGCCACAGAGTACAGCCGTACCTTTTCCGCCGAATACGGCTCGGACGCCTATTTCCAGCGCAACCAGCCCGTCTATCTCCGCCTGACCTGGCAGCAGAGCGGCGAGCAGCGCAAGACGGAAACGCTGACCCTCTTCTCCGTCAAAAAGGCGCGCGTTCCCAACCCGACCTTTGTCAACGACACCAATCAATTCATGGGCAGCATCGGCTTCACACGCCCAAGGACTGGCCCATCATCGACGGCTCGCGTCTGGCCCTGCCGACTAATACTGTCTTGCACTTAAAAGCTCGAATATAAGCGTGAAGCGAAGAAGGGAGTTTGAGGGATGAAATCCCTCAAGCAGGTTTGGAGCCGCAACCTGCCGCCGCCTGTGGCGGAATCAGGCAGGCGAAGGCTGGAAACCGCAAGGAGCGCCTTTGGCGCGACTATGCGGGTTTCCCGG
>JALFHA010000215.1 GCA_022776785.1 Clostridiales bacterium
CGTATCACAGCCGTAGAAGCCCGGCACCACCGCATGCTCATGGGAGGCGAGGATGCCGCCCAGCGTGGCGTTCGTCCTGTCGCTGTCAAGCCGCCCCTCCGCGTCGAAGAAGATGCCGTCCTTGGCATCCACAAAATCCCAACCGAGATAAGCGGCCAGCAGAATGCCGCTCAGGTATTCTCCGCGGCTGGCGGCATAGTCCGCGCCCGCGCCCAGGCAGATATTGCGCCGCACCTCGTCGAGGTGAGCGTCCAGATCAATCCCGATTTCAAGCTCGTCAGCGATGCCGCAAAAGCGCGCGCGGATCTTTTCAAACGCGGGCTCGATATCCTTGCCCGCGCTCGCCAGAGCGTTGCACTCGTACAGCAGATCCGTCACCTTCACATCCGTGGATGCTCGCTTTCCCGGCGCGCTGGGCACAGCAATGCGCCTGTCCGGATCCGAGGTGAGGATGGCCTTCACCTTTCTGAACTGCGCCGCGTCAGCGAGCGAGCTCCCTCCAAATTTTGAAACCTTCACACCCATTCGGAAGCCCTCCGATTTTCGTATCCATATTCTTCGTTTTGATGATTCACGACAAAAATCCCATCAGGGCCAAGCGCCCGATGATTTGATGAATTCAAGCAAACAGCTTCAATTTTATTCAATGACGCGATCAAAGTCAAGAGGATTTCACGGATGTCCCGAAAAATGCGCTTTTTGATCGAAAAAAGTCGCTATTGCTTGGCGCGGACGTCAGATTTTTGGCGCCTGCTAGCCGCGTTTGCAGCGGCTCTCCTGCGCCATCCTATGCCGCGCGGGAAGGGGGCGTTCAAGCCGCCCAAGCGAAAGCGGGGAGGCAAGCCGCGCTGCCTCCCCGCTTCACTCCTGCTGATATGCCGCGCTGACCCGCGGCCTTTTGTGCCTGCCCGATTCTTCCTTTTCCTCCATCGCGCGCAGGCTTTCCAGCGCCTGCGGAATCATCTCCACCACGCGCTCCATCGGCGACGCACAGCTTGCGCTGAGCAGACGCACGCCGTTTGCCGTGCAGACCAGAAAGCCCACCGGCTGCACGGATACCCCCGCGCCTGCGCCCCCCGCAAACGGCAAGCCGTCGGCTCCCGGTGCAGGCACGCCTGCGGAATACTCGCCGCCGCCCGCCACAAAGCCGAACGACACCTTTGAAATCGGGATGACGGTCGAGCCATCCTGCGTCTGCACCGCATCTCCTATGACGGTGTTTACGTCCACCATTTCCCGTATGCTCTCCATCGATGTGCCCATCAGGCTCTGGATGGGATGCTGCTCCATGCGAACCCCTCTTTCCTCGCTTTCAGGCGTGCGCTTCTGCGCCGCTCCTGCATCGCCGCCCGCGCGGCGCTGAAGATAATGTCGCCCAGCGGCGCATGGATTATGCAGCGCGCTGTCATCAAAAAGCACTGTGTACGGAAATCCGCGCCCACACGCACGTCTCCCTTCATGCGCAGTCCCGCGATCAGTGCGCACAGCCCCGCGCGCAGCGCGCCGACAGCCTTCGCCGTCTGCGCCGCGTCATCAAGCCCCATCAGCGCGCCGATATCCCATCGGCCCATGCGCGCAAGCCGTCGCAGCACGGCGGGCGGCACAGCGGATTCGCCGCCCTTGCTTTCCTCCCATGCCTGCCCGTAGCGCGGCAGGATGCGCAGATGACCGCTCCACAGCACGCGCGCATCCACCCGCGCGCCCGCGCCCAGCACAAACGCCGATGCCTGTGACCAGCATTTTCCGCCGTTCACGCAGACGATCATCTTCAGGGTGACGGGCACGCTCAGCAGCAGATACACAAGCCCGGCCAGTGCCAGCATATCCACGCCCCCTTTTTTCGCTGTTCCCCTTTTCAACAGGGGCTTTCTTCCTGTATAATAGCGTTAAGCGGCGCTTTCTATACAGCGCGCCGCCTAGGAGGACACTATGCAGCTGATTTCGTGGAATGTCAACGGTCTGCGCGCCTGCCTCGGCAAGGGCTTTATGGATTATTTCACCGCGCAGAGTGCAGACTTTTTCTGCCTTCAGGAGACGAAAATGCAGCCGGGCCAGGCGCAGATTCCCGCCGAGGGCTATCTGGAATACTGGAATTCCGCCGAGAAGAAGGGCTATTCCGGCACGGCGATCCTCACGAAGCACGAGCCTCTTTCTGTCGCCTACGGGATGGGCAACGAGCTGCACGACCATGAGGGGCGGCTCATCACGCTCGAGTACGAGGGCTTCTATCTCGTCACGGTCTACACGCCCAACAGCCAGCGGGAGCTGACGCGGCTGATGTACCGCCTGTGCTGGGAGGAGGACTTCCGCCTCTATCTCAAGCATCTTGACGAGCGCAAGCCCGTCATCGTCTGCGGCGACATGAACGTCGCGCACAAGGAAATCGACCTCAAGAATCCGAAAACCAACCAGAACAACGCAGGCTTTACCCCACAGGAGCGCGAGGCCATGACAAAGCTGCTTGCAAGCGGCTTTGTCGATACCTTCCGCCTCCTCCATCCAGATGAGACGGGCGCTTACAGCTGGTGGAGCTACATGTTCAACGCCCGCGCCAACAACGCGGGGTGGCGCATCGACTACTTCCTCGTCTCCGAGCGCATCGCGGATCGCGTGCGCGCCGCGCGCATCGATGCCGGCGTGATGGGCAGCGACCACTGCCCCGTCGTGCTGGAAATCGACCTGTAAGCCGCCCGCCAAACCAATTCCACTCCTGCAATATCTGAAAGGAATGATTGCCCATGAAGCTGATGTTTGCTTCCGATCTTCACGGCTCCCGCACAGCCTGCGAGGCCGTCCTCGCCCAGTATGAGAAAAGCGGCGCGTCCCGCCTCGTGCTGCTGGGCGACCTGCTCTATCACGGCCCGCGCAACGATCTGCCCGAGGCCTACGACCCCAAGGCCGTAACCGCCCTGCTCAACGGCGCAAAGGATGAGCTGCTCTGCGTGCGCGGCAACTGCGACGCCGAGGTCGATCAGATGGTGCTCTCCTTCCCCATTCTGGCCGATTACGCGCTCTTTGACCTCGACGGCACGACCGCCTTTGTCACCCACGGTCATCTGTTCAACGCGGAAAACCTGCCCCCGCACAAGCCCGGCGACCTGCTCATCCACGGTCATACGCATGTGCTGGGCATCTGGCCCGCAGGCGGCATGACCTATATCAACCCCGGCTCCGCCGCCCTGCCCAAGGAGAACAATCCCAAGAGCTTCATGCTCTATGAGGACGGCGAGTTCACCATCTGTACGCTCGAAAACGAGATTATCCGTACCTTCCGGTCGAAATAATCCCCTGCAATCACTGCCAAATAAAAAACCCGCGCATACGGCATTGCTCCGTCTGTGCGGGTTTTTTGGTTTGTAAATGATTTCTACGAATGGATTACCGCTCGCGTTTCTGTGCGCCCTCATAGATGAGGCCGACCGCCTCGGGCCCCGTGTTGGAGCACACTGCGCAGCCGAGCTGGAAAACCCGCTCCGGCGGATAGCCGATCGCCTTTTCACAGGCCTCGACATACTCTGGAGCATACTTGTCATCCGTCACGGCGATAAGGTACGGCGTTCCCGGCGCCATGCGGCTCTTGAGCGCGGAAACCATCGAGGTGACGACCATCTTGTCGCCGCGCACCTTCTTGATGACCTGGCTGATGCCGTCGTTGAGCGTAAAGATCGGATGGATGCCCAGCAGATCGCCGGCGATGGCCGAGGCCGCACTGATTCGCCCGCTCTTGCGGATGACCTTGAGGGTATACGCCGTCAGCAGAATCTCCGTTCTTGCGAATTTATCCTCCAGATAGGCGACGACCTCCTCCATCGGCTTGCCCGCCTCGAGCATTTCAGCCGCGATGATGACCTCCCTGCCGTAGGCCATGGAATAGCAGTGGCTGTCCACGATGGTCACGCGCATCGGGCTGTCCGGGTGCTGCTCGGCGAACTCCTGCGCGGCGGCGTGGGCCGCAGCGTTCGTACCGGAGCCTCCAGCGTTAATGGAGATGTAGAGCACCTGCTCCACGCCCTCGCTGGCATAGCGCTCAAACTGCTCGGCAAACTCAAACTGCGTCACCTGTGAGGTGGTGGGCAGACCGTTGGATTTGCGCAGCAGCGCACAGAACTGCGCGCCGTCAAAATCCACGCGCTCTGTATAGCCCTCGCCGTCCAGCGCAATTTTGAAGCACATGATGTCAATATGATGCTTATCCGCAAGCTCCTGCGGCAGATCGCAGGCGGAATCCGTCAGCACGACGGTTTTTCTCATAGTCGCTTCCCCTTCCGTTTTGGGCGGCCAGCGCCCGGAGTGTCAAAGTATATGCTAATCATACTATATCCGGGCAATTTTTGCAAGTCTGCTGCGCAGAAAAACGCCCCGCAGGAGTATCCCGCAGGGCGCAGGTCAGTGAAGCGATATGCGCATTACGCCTTGCCGGCGCAGCCGAGCACGTTAACGAGCTTGTGGCGCACGAGCTCCTTGATGTTCGCACGCGCGGGCTTGAGGTACTCGCGCGGGTCGAACTTGTCCGGATGCTCCGCGAAGAACTTGCGGATGGTGCCGGTCATCGCCAGGCGCAGGTCGGAGTCGATGTTGATCTTGCAGACGGAGAGCGACGCCGCGTGACGGAGCTGCTCCTCGGGCACGCCGATGGCGCCGGGCATCGCGCCGCCGAAGGCGTTGACCATCTGCACATACTCCTGCGGCACGGAGGAAGAGCCGTGCAGCACGATCGGGAACTCAGGCAGGCGG
>JALFHA010000266.1 GCA_022776785.1 Clostridiales bacterium
CCATGTTGCTCGTCAGGCGCACGTCCGGCGCGAGCGTCTCCATGCCGTTGGTGCGCGTCGCCCGGAAAGCCTCGAGCCGCGCCGAGCCCTCCCGACCATAGAGCGTGACCTCATGCCCGATTTCGTGCAGATACCACGCGATGAACGAACCCCAGCGGCCGCAGCCCATCACCGTTGCCTTCATAGCTTTCCTCCATTGCTCCCTGTTGCTGCTTCACCTGTGGAAGCTCCGCATCCGTTCCCGCTCCTGCTTGCGTTCGGACTGCGCAGCACGCGGCCTTGCGCCGGGCAAATCGCCGAGCAGCTCCAGATCGATGCTGCTGGACGCCAGCTCCACGCTGGCTATGCGCACGCGCAGCGCCTGCCCAAGCGCAATCACCGCGCCCGTGCGCTCGCCGCGCAGGAGCATGTGCCGCTCGTCAAAGGCAAGCCAGTCGCTCAGCGTGCGCAGCGGGATGAAGCCCTCCGCGCCGTTTTGGAGCGACGCGTAGATGCCCCACTCGTTCATGCCGCTGACTACCGCGTCGTATTCCTCGCCCACATGCGAGGCCATCAGCCGGGCCATCATGATCTTGTCCGCCGCGCGCTCCGCGTCAATGGCGGCGCGCTCGCAGTCGCTCGAGCGCACAGCCGCTGCGTCGAGCCGCTCTCCGGTCAGCGTCACGCGCCTCCCGGTCATCACCGCCGTCAGCGCGCGACTGACGACCAGATCGGGATAGCGCCGGATGGGCGAGGTGAAGTGGCAGTAGTCGGGCATCGCCAGCCCGTAATGGCCCAGCGGATTCGCGTCATAGCGCGCCTTCTGCATACTGCGCAGTGCCAGCGTTGAAATGACCGTGTATTCCGGCCGCTCGCGCGTCTGCTCGAGGATGGCCCGGATGTCGCCGGGCTTCACATTGCCCTTGAGCGACCGCGTATTCACGCCGCCCAGACCGTCAAGGAATTCCTTGAAGATTTGGAGCTTCTCCGGGTCGGGCTTCTCGTGAACGCGGTAGAGCAGCGGCACGCCGTTTACACGGGCAAAGCGCGCCACAGCCTCGTTCGCCGCAAGCATGAAATCCTCGATCATCAGCTCGGCCTCGCCGCGCTCGCGCAGCAGGATCTCCACCGGCTCACCCTGCTCGTCGAGCACAAACTGCGGCTCGTTCGTGTCAAAGTCGATGCAGCCGTTTTCCTGCCGCCTTGCGCGCAGCGTCTGCGCCAAATCGCGCATGGCCAGCAGCGTGTCGGGCAGGTCGGGGTGCTTGCCCGCCAGCGCATCGCGCATGGCCGTGTCGCCCGCAAAGAAGTCGTTGACGTCGCCGTACACCAGCCGCGCATTGGAGCGCGTGATCGTGCGCGCGAGCCGCACATCGGCGGTCTCCCCCGCTGGGGTCAGCTCGATGAGCGCGGTCATGGTGAATTTGTCCTCGTCCGGGCGCAGCGAGCACACGCCGTTGGAGAGCTGCTCCGGCAGCATCGGCAGCACGCGGCCCGGCAGATACACGCTCGTGCCGCGCGCAAACGCCTCGCGGTCGAGCGCCGTGCCCTCGCGGACGTAGTGCCCCACGTCGGCAATGTGCACGCCGAGGAGCAGGTGGCCATTGTCAAGCCGCTCGAGGCTCACCGCGTCGTCGAAGTCCTTGGCATCCCGCCCGTCGATGGTGAAGGACAGCAGGCCGCGCAGGTCTTCCCTGCCGGGGTCATCCTCGAGGTCAGCCGGGCGCAGCGCATCCGCCTCTGCGAGCACGTCCGCGTCAAACGACGCGCGCAGGCCGCTGCTGACGATGAGCGCATCCAGCGCGCAGGTCGCCTTTTCAAAGCTGCCGATGATGTCCGTCGCCTGCGCGAGCAGACCGCCCTCGTCCGCCCAGCGGACGATTTTGGCGCGCACGATGTCTCCGTCTCTGGCAGGTACCTCTCCGGCAAAGGCGTCGATCTCCGAGGGCAGGCGGCGCTCCATCGGCTCGATGACGGCACCGCTCTCCCTCAGGCGCAGCACGCCCACCACCGTCGGATGCGCGTGGCTCGTCACCCTGCGCACGACCACCTGCTCACGCCCGATGCGCTCCGCCTCCACGCCGTCGCCAAAAAGCGCGCCGCGGGAATTGTCTCTCGCACAGAGGTAGACCGAACCATCCTCGGCCTCCATGCGCACCTGTCCGCGGCTCATGCCGCGCACGGTCAGCGCGAGCGTCTCGCTGCGCTGTTCGCGCCTGCCCGGCAGACGGAGCTTTTTCCCGGCGCTCCTGCCCGTTCGATTCGTCGCTTTCCTCATGGCGTTCACTCTCCCTCGCCTATCCTGCCCAATCGTGCGGCTGCTCAGCCGCGCGCACTATTCAAGCTTTTCCACTGCGCGGATGGGTCATGCAGCAGCCCTATGTCTAAAGAAAGAGGCCAAAGCGCATCGCTTCAGCCTCTTGGTTATCAATGGAATCAGCCAATCATCGCAATGACGAGCGCGCAGATGATGAACACGCCCGCAGAAACCTTCGTCGCCAGCGCGAGCTTGCCTTCCATGGTCTTGGCCTTGTTCTTGCCAAAGAACGTCTCGGCGCCGCCGGCAATCGCGCCCAGTCCGCTCTGCTCGCCGGGCTGCAGCAGCACGGTGGCAATGAGGATGATGGCCGTAATCACCAGCAGAATGGTGACGACAACATTCAGAATCGCCATAGGTTTTTGCCTCCTCGATTCGTTCAGCGGCTTAGCGCTTGGAGAACTGCGGCGCGCGGCGGGCGGCCTTGAGGCCGTACTTCTTGCGCTCCTTCATGCGCGGATCGCGCGTGAGGAAGCCAGCCTTCTTGATCGCCGGGCGCAGCTCGGGATCAGCCTTCACCAGCGCGCGGGAGATGCCATGGCGGATCGCGCCGGCCTGGCCAGAGAGGCCGCCGCCGTACACGTTCACCAGCACGTCATAGCGGCCCTCGAGGGAGGTCAGCGCGAGCGGCTGACGAACCGTCATCTTGAGGGTCTCCAGACCAAAGTAATTGTCAATGTCACGACCGTTGATCACGATCTTGCCCTCGCCCGGAATGAGGCGAACACGGGCAATGGCCTTCTTGCGGCGGCCGACCGCCTGATACTGAACCTGTGCCATGTTTCAAACACTCCTTCCTGCAATCACTTCACGAGCTCGAGCACTTCGGGCTTCTGCGCCTCATGCTCATGCTCAGCGCCGGCGTACACGCGCAGCTTGCGCGCCATCTGACGGCCCAGCGGGCCCTTGGGCAGCATACCCACCACCGCGTGCTTGACAGCGAACTCGGGCTTCTCGGCCATGAGCTTGCGGTACTTGGTCTCCTTCATGCCGCCGACGTAGCCGGAGTGATGGTAGTAAACCTTCTGATCGAGCTTCTTGCCGGTCAGCACAACCTTCGCCGCGTTGATGACGATGACGTGATCGCCGGTGTCGCAGTGGGGGGTGTAGGTGGGCTTATTCTTGCCGCGCAGGATTGCGGCGACCTGGCTGGCCAGACGGCCGAGCGTCATGCCGTCGGCGTCAACAACATACCACTTGCGCTCGACGGTCTGGGCATTTGCCATAAACGTTTTCACGTGAATTCCTCCTCGTGGTGATGAAACAATCAAAACGCTTCGCGCTGGTCAGACGCTCCGCAAAAAGCGCGCACCTTCTCCCGGGGCTAACAGGACAAACATACGCACTGGTTATTCTACCCTGCCCACCTCGGTTTTGTCAAGCGTTTTTCTCTTGTTGCCGCGGGTTTTTTGCAAAATTTTCCTGCGCTCTTGACAAAGCCGCCCAAGTCCGCTAAAATGTGCCATAAGTTCACTCTGGAACCGGAAAAACCGCATAGCTTACCCCTTAAAGACGATGATGGGAAAAAATTGCAAGGGCGCGTTCCGTCAAGAGAGCCGGCGTATGGTGCAAGCCGGACGGATTCCCTTTCAAGAAGCTCCTCCCAGAGTCGCGCGGGCGAACAGCCAGTAGTCCGCGACGGGCGGCTCCGTGATCAGCCAGGGTCTTGCTTGAGACCGCAGAGGGCTGCTTTGTCAGCCGAATTAGGGTGGTACCGCGCATGAGTAGATGAATTCCTGCGCCCCTAAGCCGCAATGCCGCGGCTTGGGGGCGTTTTTCCGTCTCCCGGCCGGGCGCAACCGCAATCCGCCGCCAAAGCGCACTGATGAAAGGAGAAACTGTCATGTATCAAGGCTGCAAGAAGTACATTCCCTTCACCCCCGTCTCCCTGCCCGACCGCACCTGGCCGGACAGGCGCATCGAGCGCGCGCCCGTCTGGTGCTCCGTCGATCTGCGCGACGGCAATCAGGCGCTCGTCACGCCCATGAATCTTCAGGAGAAGCTCGACTTCTTCAAGCTGCTGGTGGACGTGGGCTTCAAGGAGATCGAGGTCGGCTTCCCCTCCGCCTCCGAAACCGAGTATGAGATTCTGCGCGCGCTCATCGACGGTCACTACATCCCCGACGACGTGACCATTCAGGTGCTGGTGCAGGCGCGCGAGCACCTCATCCGCAAGACGTTCGAGGCCGTGCGCGGCGCGAAGAACGTCATCATCCACTTCTACAACTCCACCTCCACGCTCCAGCGCAAGGTGGTCTTCAAGAAGGACATGCAGGGCATCATCGACATCGCGGTGGCGGGCGCGAAGCTCGTGCGCGAGCTGACCGAGGCCGACACCTCCGGCACGAACTTCCGCTACGAGTATTCGCCGGAGTCCTTCTCCGGCACGGAGATGGATTTCGCCGTGGACATCTGCCATCAGGTGATGGAGACGCTCGGCGCGACGAAGGAGAATCCCGTCATCCTCAACCTGCCCAACACGGTGGAGATGTGCACGCCCAACACCTACGCCGACCAGATCGAGTATTTCTGCCGGCACCTGCCCAACCGCGAGGCCGCGATCATCTCCATCCACCCGCACAACGACCGCGGCACGGGCGTGGCCTGCGCCGAGCTGGCGATGATGGCCGGCGCCGAGCGTGTGGAGGGCACACTCTTTGGCAACGGCGAGCGCACGGGCAACCTCGACGTGGTGACCGTCGCGCTGAACATGTACACGCAGGGCGTGGAGCCCATGCTCGACTTCTCGCGCATCGATCACGTCCGCGACGTGTACGAGCGCTGCACGAAGATGCACGTTCCGGAGCGCTGGCCCTACGCGGGCAAGCTGGCCTTCACGGCGTTCTCCGGCTCGCATCAGGATGCGATCAACAAGGGCCATGAGTACATGCGCGAGTCGAAGTCCCCGTACTGGGAGATCCCGTATCTGCCCATCGATCCCGCCGACATCGGCCGCGAGTACGAGCCGATCATCCGCATCAACAGCCAGTCCGGCAAGGGCGGCGCGGCCTTCATCATGGATCACAACTACGGCTACCATCTGCCCAAGGCGATGCACCCCGAGTTCGGCGCCGTCGTGCAGCTCGAGTGCGACCGCACCGGCCGCGAGCTCACGCCCGACGAGGTGTTCGGCCTGTTCAAGCGCGAGTTCCTCAATATCGGCGCGCCCTACGCGCTCTCCCGCGCGAAGTTCTACGAGGAGGCCGTCGCGGGCAGCTCCGCCAACGTCACGCACTTCTCCGGCGTGCTGAGCGTGCGCGGCTCGTTCGTGCAGCTCGAGGCGCGCGGCAACGGCCCCATCGACGCGTTCTTCAACGCGCTCGGTCAGGCGGGTGTGGAGGGCTACTCCTTCCTCTCCTACTCCGAGCACGCCATCTCGATGGGCTCCGACTCGCAGGCCGTCGCCTACATCCAGCTTCGCGCGCCCGGCGGACGCCGCATCTACGGCGTGGGCACGGAGCACAACATCAATTTCGCCTCCGTCAAGGGCATCCTCAGCGCCATCAACCGCTTTGAGAACGGGCGCGTGTAAGCCCGGGCTCCGGCATCTCCCTCTCCCCCGATGCGGGGGAGAGCTTTTTTATCTCAAGCCATTCTGCCGGTCATGACAAGTATACGCCGCCCTCGCAGGAAGGCGGCGTACCATTTTATTGACTTACGCAGTACGGGATTACACGCCAGAATACGCGCTGTAGCCGCCGTCCACCGGCAGCACCACGCCCGTCACGAATCCCGCCGCGCGCTCATCCACGAGGAACAGCAGCGCGCCGATCAGCTCGCTGAGCTCGCCGTAGCGGCCCATCGGCGTGCCCGCGAGGATCTTCTTCACGCGCGGGGTCGGCGTACCGTCGGGATTGAACTGGAGCGCGTGGTTCTGCTCCGTCATGAAGAAGCCCGGCGCGATGGCGTTCACGCGCACGCCGGAGCGCGCCAGATACGTCGCCAGCCACTGCGTGTAGTTGGAGACACCAGCCTTCGCCGAGGAATAGCCCGGAATCTTCGTCAGCGGGCCGAATGCGCTCATGGAGGAGATGTTGATGACACACGCGCCCTCCTGCCCGAGCATCAGCGGCGTGAGGATCTTGCTGGGCAGCCATGTGCCGCGCAGGTTGAGGTCGATCTCCTTCTGGATGTCGTCCGCGGGCACGTCAAAGTAGGTCTTTTCCCCGCCGTCGGCCATCTGCTCCTGCGGCACGGTCGCGCTGCGCACGTTGCCGCCCGCCGCGTTGACGAGGATGTTGAGCCTGCCGTACCTGCGCTCGACCTCCTCCTTGACGCGCAGCATCGCCGCCTCGTCGGTCACGTCAGCGGAAATCGCGTCCGCCTCGCCGCCGCCCGCGATAATCTCGCCCGCCACCTGCTCGCAGCGCGCCAGATTGCGCCCGAGCACGATGACCTTCGCGCCGCACGCCGCCAGCGCCCGGCAGAACATGCCGCCGATGCCGCCGTTGCCACCCGTCACCAGCGCCACGCGCCCGGAAAGATCCACATGGAAGGGGATATCGTATGCGTATGCCATAATGCTGTTTCCTCCAAATCCTTTGTTTATGAGGTTTTCATCATCCTTCGTCCTTATTCGCCGCCTCACCCCGGATTCCTTCATTGTGATTTATTTATCTCGCTCATGCGATCATGTTGAAACTCTGCCATAAAAAGGGTATAATGATGCGTGTTTTTATCCGCGGGCCGCGCGCCCGCACAGGGGAGGTTTTACGAATTTGAAAAAGCTGCTCGTCTACATGAAGGGCTATGGGCGCGAATGCGTGCTCGGCCCCCTGTTCAAGCTGCTGGAGGCGTCCTTTGAGCTGATCGTGCCGCTCATCGTCGCGGCCATCATCGACAAGGGCATCCCCGCAGGCGACCGGGGCTACATCGTGCGCATGGTGCTCTGCCTCGTCGCGCTGGGCGGCGTGGGCCTGCTCAGTGCCGTCACGGCGCAGTATTTCGCGGCCAAGGCGGCCATCGGCTTTTCCGCACGGCTGCGCCACGCGCTCATGGCGCACATCCAGACGCTGGGCTATCCGGAGCTTGACCGGCTGGGCACCTCCACGCTCGTCACCCGCATGACCAGCGACGTCAATCAGGTGCAGAACGGCGTCAACATGACGCTGCGCCTGCTGCTGCGCTCGCCCTTCGTCGTCTTCGGCGCGATGGTGATGGCCTTCACCATCGACACGCGCTGCGCGCTGATCTTCGCAGGCGTCATCGCGGTGCTGTGCGTCATCGTCTTTGGCATCATGCTCGTCACCATCCCGATGTACCGCCGCGTGCAGGGCCAGCTCGACTGTGTGACCGCCGCCACGCGCGAAAACCTGACGGGCGTGCGCGTGGTGCGCGCCTTCAATAAACAGGAAAGCGAAAACGAGCGCTTTGCCCAGCGCAACCAGCTGCTCACGCGGATGCAGCTCGCCGTGGGCCGCGTCTCCGCAGCGATGAATCCCGTCACCTACGTCGTCATCAACGCCGCGGTCATCCTGCTCATCCACACGGGTGCGATGCGCGTGCAGCTGGGTGATCTTTCGCAGGGGCAGGTTGTCGCGCTGTACAACTACATGAGCCAGATCCTCGTGGAGCTGGTGAAGATGGCGAACCTCATCATCCTGCTGACAAAGGCCGCGGCCTGCGGCGACCGCATCGCCCGTGTGCTCGACGAGCGCCCCGCCCAGCAGGACGGCACGCTCTCCCCCGCTCCGGATGCGCCGCGCGGCAGCGTCGTGTTCGACCATGCGTCCATCACCTATCCCGGCGCGGGCGCGGAGTCGCTGACGGACGTGAGCTTCACCGCGCAGCCGGGCCAGACCATCGGCGTCATCGGCGGCACGGGCAGCGGCAAGTCCACGCTCGTGAGCCTCATTCCCCGCTTCTACGACGCGACTGCGGGCCGCGTGCTGGTGGACGGGCTGGACGTGCGCCAGATGCGCCGCGAGGAACTGCGCAGCCGCATCGCCGTCGTGCCGCAGAAGGCCGCGCTCTTTCAGGGCACCATCCGCAGCAACCTGCTCTGGGGCAACCCCGATGCGACGGACGGCGACCTGCATGAGGCGCTCGAGGTCGCGCAGGCGCTCGACGTGGTTTCCTCCAAGCCGAAGGGGCTCGATGAACCCGTGGAGCAGGGCGGCCGCAACTTCTCCGGCGGCCAGCGCCAGCGCCTGACGATCGCGCGCGCGCTCGTGCGCAGGCCGGAGATTCTGATTCTCGACGACAGCGCCTCCGCGCTTGACTACGCCACCGACGCGCGCCTGCGCCGGGCCATCCGCTCGATGGCGCAGCCGCCGACGACGTTCATCGTCTCGCAGCGCGCCGCGTCCATCCGCCTTGCAGACCTGATTCTCGTGCTCGACGACGGCCATGTCGCCGGCATGGGCACGCACGAGGAGCTGCTCGCCTCCTGCCCGGTCTATCAGGAGATCTACCGCTCCCAGTTCAAGCAGGAATCCGCGGGCACCGCGTCCGGCAGGGAGGTGAGCGCACATGCCTAAGCAAAACGGCAAGAAGGGCGCGCAGGGCGCTGTGCTGCGCCGCGTGCTCGTGTATCTGAAGCCGCATCTGCCATACCTGGCGCTCTCGCTGCTGCTCTCGCTCGTCGCCGTGGCGCTCACGCTCTATGTGCCCATCCTCGTGGGCCGCGCCATCGACTGCATCGTCGGCCCGGGCGAGGTCGATTTCGCCGCGCTCGTCCCGATTCTCACGACCATCGCCGTCTGCGTGCTACTCACCGCCGCGGCGCAGTGGGTGCAGAATGTGCTCAACAACCGCGTCACCTACGACACCGTGCGCGACATCCGCCGCGACGCCTTTGCGCATATCCAGCATCTGCCGCTTTCGTATCTGGACGCGCACCCCACCGGCGACGTCGTCAGCCGCATGATCTCAGACGTGGATACCTTCGCCGATGGCCTGCTGATGGGCTTTACGCAGCTTTTCAGCGGCGTGATGACGATTCTGGGCACGCTGATCTTCATGCTCACGCTCAGCCCCGCCATCACGCTGGTGGTCGTGCTCATCACCCCGCTCTCGCTCTTTGTGGCGAACTTCATCGCCAGCCGCACCTACACCATGTTCCGCCTGCAAACGAAGACGCGCGGCGAGCAGACCGCGCTCATCGACGAGGCCATCGGCGAGCAGAAGCTCGTGCAGGCCTTCGGCCACGAGGCGCAGACGCTCGCGGATTTTGACGAGGTCAACGAGCGGCTGCGCGAATGCTCGCTGCGGGCGACATTCTTCTCCTCGCTGACGAACCCGTGCACGCGCTTTGTCAACGCCATCGTCTACGCGGGCGTGGGCCTGACGGGCGCGCTCTCCGCCGTCAGCGGCACGCTGACCGTCGGCGGGCTGTCGAGCTTCCTCTCCTATGCGAACCAGTATACCAAGCCGTTCAACGAGATCTCCGGCGTCATCACGGAGCTGCAAAACGCGCTGGCCTGCGCCGGGCGCATCTTTGAGCTCATCGACGAGCCGGAGCAGACGCCCGATCCTGTCCCCGCCGAGGCGCTTCATCAGGTGCGCGGCGAGGTTGCGCTCGAGCATGTGTACTTCTCCTTTACGCCCGAACGGAAGCTCATCGAGGATTTCTCGTTGCGCGTCGCGCCCGGCCAGCGCGTAGCCATCGTCGGCCCGACGGGCTGCGGCAAGACGACGCTCATCAACCTGCTGATGCGCTTTTACGACGTGAACAGCGGCGAGATCCGCGTGGACGGTCACGAGACGCGCGCCGTGACGCGCGGCGAGCTGCGCGCGAACATCGGCATGGTGCTTCAGGACACATGGCTCTCCTCCGGCACGATCCGGGACAACATCGCCATGGGCAAGCCCGACGCGACGGACGAGGAGATCATCGCCGCCGCGAAGGCCGCGCACGCGCACAGCTTCATCCGCCGTCTGCCGGAGGGCTACGCCACGATGCTCAGTGAATCCGGCGGGCAGCTCTCGCAGGGGCAGAAGCAGCTTCTGTGCATCGCGCGCGTGATGCTCTGCCTGCCGCCGATGCTGATTCTCGACGAGGCGACCTCCTCCATCGACACGCGAACGGAGATGAAGATTCAGTCCGCATTCGCCACGATGATGCAGGGCCGCACGAGCTTTATCGTCGCCCACCGGCTCTCGACCATCCAGTCCGCGGATGTGATTCTCGTCATGCGCGATGGACGGGTCATCGAGCAGGGCACGCACGAGGAGCTGCTCGCGCGCGGCGGCTTCTACCACGATTTGTACGAGAGCCAGTTCGCGCAGTGATGCAGCTGCTCCATACTTCAAAAGGAGGTGCACGCCATGCGCTATGAAAAGCAAGTCACCTTAAGAAACGGTCTGCCCTGCCTGCTGCGCAGCGGTATGCCGGAGGATGCGCAGGCCGTCATCGACCAGTTTGTGCACACGCACGGCGAGACGGACTTCTTGCTGACCTATCCGGACGAGGCCAGCTTCACGCCGGAGCAGGAAGCGCGCTTCCTGACGGACAAGCTGGAAAACCCGCGCGAGCTGGAGCTGTGCGCCATCGTAGGCGGTCAGCTCGTCGCCACCGCCGGAATTGAAGCCCTTGGGCGTTATGACAAGGTACGCCACCGCGCGGAATTCGGCATCAGCGTTCTCAAGTCCCACTGGGGCATGGGCATCGGCCACGCACTGACCGAGGCGTGCATCGCCTGCGCGCGGGAAGCGGGCTATGCCCAGCTCGAGCTCGAGGTCGTATCCGAAAACGCTGCCGCTCTCGCCCTGTATAAAAGTGCAGGCTTCACAGAGTTCGGGTGCAACCCGAGGGGGATGCACTCCCGCAGCGGGCACTGGCAGGAAGTGGTGCTCATGCGGTTGGAGCTGTGAGCCGACCCGAACAGCGACAGCATTCATACTGTCTTGCACTTAAAAGCTCGAATATAAGCGCGAAGCGAAG